>CADCUU010000262.1 GCA_902805995.1 uncultured Rubellimicrobium sp. | reverse complement strand
ATGCCGAAGGCGCTCGCAGAGTCCTTGAGCGCTTCGCCCCAGCCCTGCGGGCGCACGGGGAGGAGGCCGGGATAATGGCGGTTCTCCACGGCCTCGGCCACCTCGTCGAGGAAGAGCGATGTCATAGCGGAGGCGACGGGGACCATCAGGATCACGGACACGATGAGGAGCGCGGGGACGGCGGCCCAGCCGGCCAGGTTGTCGAGCCAGGCGACCTCTCCGACCCACGGGAGGGCGACCGTGTCGGGGAGCGTCCAGGTGAGGACCCAGAGGAGCGCGCCCGAGGCGGCGAGGAGCAGGAGGAGCGCGAGGCCCACGCCGCGCCAGAGCACGCGCTGGAAGCGCGGGTCCGACAGTTGCCCGAGAGCGAGGCTGAGGTCGCGAATCACTCGGAGAGCCACGTGGTGAGCTTGCCGGGATCGGGGCGCGGGCGGTCGGGCGAATCCATCTGCGGGGTGCCGATGTGGATGATGCCCGCGACGGTTTCGCTGTCCGCGAGGCCCAGCCCCTCGCGGCGGAAGACCTGGTCGTAGGTGGGCCAGCCGGAGAGCCAGTTGGCGCCCCAGCCCTGCGCGAGCGCGGCGTTCAGAAGCGATAGGCAGACGGCGCCGGCGGAGTAGGTCTGCTCGATCAGCGGGACCTTTTCGGTGGGGCGGGGGACCTGCACGACCACGACCGCGAGGTCGGCCATGGAGTACTGCGAGGCGGCCTTGGCGACCTTCTCGGGCTCCACGCCCAGGGCGGGGCCGCGCTGTTCGACCAGCCGGGCGAGGCGGTCGGTGGCGGGGCGCGCGAGGATGATGAAGCGCCAGGGCTCCAGCTTGCCGTGGTCGGGGACGCGGGTCGCGGCGCGGAGGAGTTGGTCCACCCCCTCGGGCGTGGGGATGGGGAGGCCCAGGGTGCGGGCCGGGCGGGACCGGCGCGAAAGGAGGAACTCGAGGGCTTCGCGGTTGGCGGTGGTCATGGAGGGCTCCGATGGCGTCGGGAGGGAGGTAGCGATCCGGGGGGCCGGATGGAAGTGGCGCGGGTGAAACGGGTAGGCGGGCGTGGTCCATCGCGCCGGGGTGCCCACGCATGCAACGCGACATGGCGTGTCGCTTCCTGTCGCCCTGAACGCGGCGCGCTGCGCTACGCCATGGGCATGAACGGCGACTGGGATACCATTATCGTGGGCGCGGGCTCGGCGGGTTGCGCGCTGGCCTGGCGGCTGTCGGAGGATCCGGCGCGCCGGGTGCTCGTGATCGAGGCGGGGGGGCATGACCGGAGGCTCTTTGTCCATATGCCGCTGGGCTATGGGAAGCTGTTCTACGATCCGCGCGTCAACTGGCTGTACCGGGCCGAGCCCGATCCGGGGCTGAACGGGGCCGCCGACCACTGGCCCCGGGGCAAGGTCCTGGGGGGGTCGTCGTCGATCAACGCGATGGTCTGGATCAGGGGGCACCCCTCGGACTACGAGGACTGGAAGGCGGCGGGGGCCACGGGCTGGGGCTGGGACGACGTGCTGCCCGCATTTCGGACGCTGGAGGACAACGAGGCGGGCGCGGACGAGTGGCGGGGGCGGGGCGGCCCTCTCCATGTGGGCGCGGGGACGCGGGACGTGCATCCGCTGATCCGGCGCGCGCTGAAGGCCGCGGAGGCGGCGGGGCTGCCCTTCAACCCGGACTTCAACGGGGCCACGCAGGAGGGCGCGGGCTTCTACCAGATGACCATCAAGGGCGGGCGGCGGAACTCGGCCGCGCGGGCCTTCCTGCGGCCGGCGCAGAAGCGCGGGGCTGTCGAGGTGATGACCGGGGCGCATGTCACGCGCGTCGTCTTTGACGGGCTGCGCGCCGTGGGCGTAGAGCTGGTCCGGGGCGGGCAGCGGCTCGTGGTGCGGGCCCGGCGCGAGGTGGTGCTGTCGGCGGGCGCGGTGGGGACGCCGCAGATCCTCATGCTGTCGGGGGTGGGCGACGGGGCCGCGTTGCAGGCGCTGGGCCTGCCGGTGGTGATGCACAACGCCAATGTCGGGCGGCATCTGAGCGATCACCAGGGCATCAACTACACCTGGCGGATGAAGGAGCCCACCTTCAACAACCTCCTGCGGCCCTGGTGGGGCAAGGCCTGGGCGGGGGCGCGCTGGATCACGACGGGGCGGGGACCACTGTCTCTGTCGATCAACCATGGGGGCGGGTTCTTCCGCACGGATCCGGGGCTCAACCGGCCGAACATGCAGCTTTACATGCAGGCGTTCTCCACCCTCGTCCCGCGCGAGGGGGAGCGGCCGGTGCTGAACCCCGACCCGTTCCCGGGCATGTCGCTCGGCCTGTCGAATTGCCGCCCATCGAGCCGGGGGGAGATCACGCTGCGGTCACCGGACCCGTTCGCGGCTCCCCGCATCGTCGCCAACGCCTATGGGACCGAGGGCGACATCAACGAGATGCTGGCGGCGGTGAAGATGCTGCGGCGGATCGCGGCGCAGGCGCCCTTTGCCGAGGTCGCAGAGGAGGAGCTTCGGCCGGGGCCCGAGGTGCAGACGGACGAAGCGCTGATCCACGACATCCGGGCGCGGTCGGGGACGGTGTACCACCCCTCCTGCACGGCGCGGATCGGGGTGGATGCGGCGGCGGGCGTGGTGGATGCGCGGCTGCGGGTGCATGGGGTGGAGGGGCTGGCCGTGGCGGATGCGAGCGTGTTCCCGACCCTGCCGGGAGGGAACACCAATGCGCCGAGCATCATGGTGGGATGGCGCGCGGGGGAGTTCCTGCGCGCGGGGGCGTGAGGGATTCGTCCCGGAGGGAGGCTGCGCGAATCGGCCTTGATGGCGTTTGGGCGCCTGCAGGGGCAGGGCGCGTTCGACCGCTGTCATGATACGCCGCGCGACCGGATTCTGGGATCGGGAGACTGCGACGTTCGTTTTCCGATGATTGGTAGGGGTGGCGCGCGGAGGAGTTCCTTTGTCTAGGCGCGAAACGATCTGTTCGCGGAGACAAGCCGCGCAGCCTTTGAGATGCGGACCCCCGCGCTGCTCAGGCGCCCTTGGCGCGGTAGACCCCTTCGGGCAGGTCCAGCGCCGCGCGGAGGTCGCGGATCTGGGCGAGAGAGAAGGTGATCTTGACCACCTCGTCGCGCCGCTCGTCGTATTGCTCCACGGTGACGCATTCCTCGAAGAGGTTGATCGTCACATCCTCCTGGAGGGGGGCGGGGCCGTCGTCCACCAGGGTGACAACGGTGGCGTCGAAGTCGTGCTCGATAGTGACCATGTAGAAGAGGGTAGGACGAGGGAGCGGGGAGGGCAACCGGGCCGTGGCGTGATGCCGATCGCGTGAGCGGGTGGCGTTGCGGCTGGCCCGGACCGCGGGCTGCGCGTAGGATTTCCGGACAGCTCCCCTCTGCTTCGGACAACGATGACCCTCCGCCCCCTCGCCGTTGCCGCGGCCTGCCTGATCCTGTCGGCCTGCGGCGCCAACCCTGCGCGCGAGGCGATCCGCACAGGTTCGGGCTATGGCTCGGCGCGGGAGGCAGGGCAGGCGCAGGCCCGCGGCTTCCTCGAGGTGCTGGCCCGGGTGGAGCCGGTGGCCGAGGCGGAGTGCCGGCAGTACAACCCCGGCGCGAACTGCGACTTCCTGTTCCTGGTGGACGACCGGCCCGGGATGCCGCCCAACGCGTTCCAAACGCTGGACGCCTCGGGGCGGCCGATCCTGGCCTTCACGATCTCCCTCATCTCCGAGGTGCGGAACGGGGACGAGCTGGCCTTTGTCATGTCGCACGAGGCGGCCCATCACATCGCGGGGCATCTGGACCGGATGGACCGGAACGCTTTGGTCGGGGCCGCGGTCTTTGGGCAGATCGCGAGCGCGGCGGCGGGGGCCACGGTGGACAGCATCCGGCAGGCGCAGATGATCGGAGCCGAGGTCGGGGCGCGCAGCTATTCCAAGGAGTTCGAGCTGGAGGCCGACCGGCTGGGCACGCTCGTGGCGATCCGGGCGGGCTTCGATCCGGTAAGGGGGACCGAGTTCTTCCTGCGCCTTCCCGATCCGGGCAACCGGTTCATGGGGACGCATCCGTCGAACGCGGAGCGGATCGCCGCGGTGCGCGCGGCG
>CADCUU010000261.1 GCA_902805995.1 uncultured Rubellimicrobium sp. | reverse complement strand
TTGGCTGGCTTGGCCCTCAGCAGCGGGATCACGGCCTTCGTCTGCTCCGCGCTGGGCGGGCCTCTCCTCGCGGCGCAGGTGGCGGTGGCGGTCGCGGTTCCGATGCTGAGCTTCGTGGGCTCTAAGTTCTGGGCTTTTGCGGACTAGGTCTCCGCGACACAACGTCATTCGCAAGGCTCCTCCGCAGGACGTGAGGCTGGGCCCGGGCCGTCTGGCGGATCCCCGGTCATCTTTGTATGAGGGCGGCCTGTTTCTGCACCCGTCGGCGGGACATTCCCCTCTCGGCGCGCAGATCTGCGGGATGACAGAAGGGGACGTCGCTATGGCCGCGTTGGTCGGACAAGAGGAGCCTCGGCTCACCTCGCTTTCGCATGGGGGCGGATGCGGCTGCAAAATCGCGCCCGGCGTGCTGGCGGAGATGCTGCGGGGGACGACCTCCCTTTCGCTGCCCGAGGAGCTGATGGTCGGGATCGAGACGTCGGACGACGCGGCGGTCTACCGGCTGAACGACAACCAGGCGCTGGTCGCGACCACCGACTTCTTCATGCCCATCGTGGACGACCCGCATGACTTCGGGCGGATCGCCGCGACCAACGCAATCAGCGACGTCTATGCCATGGGCGGGCAGCCGATCATGGCGCTGGCGCTGGTGGGCATGCCCATTAACGTCCTGTCGGGCGAGACGATCGGCAAGATCCTGTCCGGCGGCGCCTCGGTCTGCAAGGCCGCAGGCATCCCCATCGGAGGCGGGCACTCCATCGACTCGGTGGAGCCGATCTACGGGCTGGTGGCGCTAGGCCTCGTCCATCCGGACCTCGTGAAGCGCAACGCCCGGGCGGAGCCTGGGGATGTCCTTGTGCTCGGCAAGCCGTTGGGCGTCGGCGTGATGTCGGCCGCTCTCAAGAAGGGCGCGCTGTCGGCCGACGGTTACGCGCAGATGATCGCCATAACCACGAAGCTGAACACGCCCGGGCCCGACCTCGCCCGGCTGCCCGGTGTCCATGCGATGACCGACGTGACGGGCTTCGGCCTCGCGGGGCACGCGCTGGAGATGGCCCGCGGATCGGGGTGCGAGGTGCGGCTGGACTGGGCGGCGGTTCCGATTCTGGAGGGCGTGCGCGATCTGGCCGGGCATGGCTTCGTCACTGGCGCCTCGGGCCGCAACTGGGCCAGCTATGGGGTGGAGGTCGCGATCCCCGATGGGTTTGCCGCCGAGGACCGGGCGCTTCTGTCCGACCCGCAGACGAGCGGCGGGCTCCTCGTCTCCTGCGCCCCTTCGGCGCTGGATGAGGTGATGAGCCTCTTCCGCCGCCATGGCTTCGGGGAGGCGACCGTGGTCGGCTCCGTCAGGGCGAGGTCGGATGCGCCGCAACTGGTCGTGGGCTGAAGCACCGTGACAAGGTTCCCGACGCCGCGCCCCTTCGCCACGCTGGGCGAGTTCCTGGCCCATGGCTTCGACGACGTGATCGACGTGCGCAGCCCCGCCGAGTTCGCCGAGGATCACGTTCCCGGCGCCATCTCCCTTCCGGTGCTGTCGAACGAGGAACGGGCGCGGGTGGGCACGATCTACGTGCAGGACAGCGCATTCCGTGCGCGCAAGATCGGCGCGGCCCTGGTGGCGCGCAATTCCGCCGCGCATATCGAGGGGCCGCTGTCGGATCGCGACGGCGGCTGGCGTCCGCTCGTCTATTGCTGGAGGGGCGGGCAGCGCTCAGGTAGCTTCGCCACGATCCTTGGGCAGATCGGCTGGCGGGCCGAGGTGGTCGAGGGCGGTTATCGGACCTGGCGCAGGCTGGTGCAGCGGACGCTCTACGACGAGGTCCTGCCGCATAAGCTGATCCTCCTCGACGGGCTGACCGGGACCGCCAAAACGGAGCTTCTGCATCGGCTTGACCGGATCGGGATGCAGGTTCTGGATCTGGAGGGTCTGGCCGGGCACCGCGGGTCGCTTCTGGGTGCCATGCCCGGGGGGCAGCCCAGCCAGAAGGGGTTCGAGACGTCGCTGGCCGCGCGGCTCGCGACCCTGGACCCGGCGCGCCCAGTGATTGCGGAAGCGGAGAGCAGCAAGGTCGGCAATGTCGCCCTGCCGCCCGCGCTTTGGTCTGCGATGCAGGCCGCCGAGCGCATCGAGGTCACGGCCGAGGCCCCTGCGCGGGCGCGCTATCTGGCCCGCGCCTACTCCGATCTCTCGGCAGACCGGGAAAGGCTGGAGGGGCTGTTGCGCCTGCTCGTGACGTTGCGGGGCAGAGCAGTGGTCGACCGGTGGATCGCGCTTCTCCGCGAGGGCCGGATGGAGGAGCTGGCCGCAGACCTGATGGCCGAGCATTATGATCCGGCCTATCGCCGCAGCCGCGCGCGTTACCCGGCGCCAAGCCTCCTGAGCGTATCTGCCGGAGCTTTGGCCGAAGGAGATCTGGACCTGGCCGCCGAGCGCATCGCCGAGGCTGTCGGTCGGGCGTAAAGCGGGAGCGGGCTCTTGGGGCATCCGCCGAAGATTTTTCCCGGTCTGCGCCTGATACTGAAACGGGTGCCTCATCAGGTCAGGCCGCCGCTTGGCATGCGGCGGCCTGTTCGCCTGGATCGATGAGGGACCTCCGTTCGGGAGGTCTCGACGGCGTAGTTAGAGAAGCACGTCCGCCGAGGTGAGGCCGAAGATGCTGCCGAGATCAATGTCCACGTCCATGCGGCCATCGCCGTTGACGTCAGCGATGAGGTGGCCGTCGCGGACGCTGAGGTGACCCGCCCCGGCTCCGCCCCAGATGAACGTCTGGTTGCCGAGCAGCTGGGTGTTCGCGTCGATGGCGCTGAGATCGATCTTGTCGGTGCCCGACGCGAAGTCGGTGATGAGATCGGCCGTGCCCGCGCGGCTTTGGCTGACGGACGTGAAGATGAACACGTCGGCCCCTTCGCCCCCGGTCAGCACGTCGGCATCGCTGCCCCCTGTGAGGCGGTCGTTCCCGACCCCGCCGAGCAGCTTATCGGCGCCCGAATCGCCGAACAGGAGGTCGTTCGCCGTGCCGCCGTCAATGTGGTCGGCACCGCTGCCGCCCTTGATCGTGTCGGCGCCACCCTTGCCTTCGAGGCGGTCGTCGCCGGAGTTGCCCTTGACGATGTTGGCGGCCTCGCTGCCGAGGATCGTGTCGTTGGCCGCGGTCCCGGTGCCGCAGGTGGCGGCCGTGCCGGTGAGCACGAGCTTCTCTACACCGGAGCTCATCACCCAGCTGACCGACGAGTTCACCGTGTCGATCCCCGCGCCGGCGTTGACGACCGTGGCCTTCTGGCTGACCGAAAAGATATCGGCGCCCGAGGTTCCGGCGAGGGTGGCGACCACGCCCAGATCCGAGATGATGGTCGGGGCGATGACGGGAGGGGTGAGGACCGGCGGGGTGACCGGCGTGGGGATCGTCGGAACGGTCGGGATCGTCGGGGTCGTGCCGCCCGAGTCGAGGACAGGCCGGCTGCCGTCGTGGGTCACGTCGAGGCCGAAGATCGACACCTGTCCGTCGCCCGTCGAGGTCGCCTCGTTGGTGCCGAGGTAGAGGCCAGCCTTGAAGTAGAACAGGTTGTCGTCCCAGCCGGGGCCGATGGTGATCGAGCTGGTGTAGGTCTTGCCATCGGCCAAGAGGCTCAGCGTCAGGCTGTGGCCCTTGACCTCCATGCTGTAGGTGAAGCTCTCGTTCAGGTCGACCTTGGGGGTGTTCCCGGCGGAGTCGCGGAACTGGTAGACGGCATCGACGGCCTGAGCCTCGTTCCGGCCGTTGACCCAGTAGATGGAGCCTTTCTCGTAATAAAGGCGGACGAGCTGGTGGTCGCCCCCATGGATCTGGCCGATGACGATCTTGGCCGGGGTGCCGTCGAGCTTGGTGGGCAGCTCGTCGACCTGCATCGCGACCGTGAGATAGCCGCCCTTGTCGAGCGTCCATGCGGCGTTCGCGCCGTCCGTCAGTTCGCGCAGTTCTGAGCGAGCGTAGCGGGCGCCGCCCGTGGTGACGCCTTCGACGGGCGCGCGCAGCACCATGGCGCCGTCCGATCCCGTGTGGAACCATTCGCTGCCGCTGTAGGTGTCGAGCACCTTCACTTCGGTGTAGCGCT
>CADCUU010000260.1 GCA_902805995.1 uncultured Rubellimicrobium sp. | reverse complement strand
TGGCCTTCGAGAACCTGCGGGAGGAGGGCGGGGAGCCTGTCGCCGACCTGCGGGCGCGGTTCAACGGGGCGCTGAAGGGCGTCGAGGTGCCGCCGGAGCGCGCGGCCTCCATGATTGACGAGTATCCCATCTTGTCGGTCGTCGCGGCCTTTGCCGATGGGCCCACGGTGATGCGGGGCGTGAAGGAGCTGCGGGTCAAGGAGAGCGACCGGATCGACGCCATGGCCAAGGCCCTTCGCGCCGCGGGCGTGGAGGTGGAGGAGGGCCCCGACTGGTGGATCGTCCATGGACGGGGCGCGGATGGGGTCGAGGGCGGGGTCGTGGCGGAGACGCGGCTCGACCACCGGATCGCGATGTCGTGCCTGATCCTCGGGATGGCGGCGAAGCGTGGGATGGGGATTGACGACGGCTCGCCCATCGCCACCTCCTTCCCGGTGTTCGAGACGCTGATGGGCGGGCTTGGGGCTGGATTGGTGCGAGGGTGACATGGGCGAGGACGCGGACGCCGGGGAGACGAGGGAGCCTACGCGGGAGGAGTTGCTGGACAGCACCCCCGAGGCCGTAGCGATGCGGCGCGCCCGGGCGGCGCGGGCGGAGGCTGCGGCGAAGGTGGCCGTGCCGGTGGTGGCCCCCAAGGACAGGCGGGCGACGCGGCGGCGGGTGATACTCGGCGCGGCGCTGGGCGGGATGGGGGCGGCGCAGCTTCTGTCGCGGCTTGCGGCGGGGTCGCGGGGACCTTGAGGTTCACGGTCGCCATCGACGGGCCTGCTGCGGCGGGCAAGGGGACCATCGCCAAGGCGATCGCGCGGGAGCTCGGATTCGCGCATCTCGACACCGGACTGTTGTATCGGGCGGTGGGGCTGGAGGTTCTGGGCGGCCAGGACCCGCTTGAGGCGGCGCAGCGCCTCGATCCAGGGCGACTCGGGGATATGCGGCTGCGGACGCCCGAGGTTGCGCAGGCCGCGAGCCGCGTGGCCGCGATCCCGGAGGTTCGGGCGGCGCTGTTCCAGTTCCAGAAGGACTTTGCCCGGCGGGATGGGGGCGCGGTGATGGACGGGCGCGACATCGGCACGGTGGTCTGCCCGGAGGCGGAGGCGAAGCTGTTCGTCACCGCGAGCGCCGAGGCTCGGGCGGCGCGGCGTCATGCGGAGCTTCTCGCGGCGGGGCAGGCCGTCACGCTGGAGGGCACATTGGCCGAGGTGCGGGCGCGGGACGAGCGGGATGCCGGGCGGGACGTGGCCCCGCTGGTGGCTGCCGGGGATGCCGTGGTGATCGACACGTCGGGGCTGGGTATCGAGGAGGCGGTCGCGCGGGCGCTGGAGGTCGTGCGGGCGCGGATGGCGTAGCGCGGCGGTCGGGCGCTGGGTTTCCGGGGCCGGAACCTGCGGGGCCCGCGTTTGCGAAGCTTTCGTTCGCGGGACCGAGCGCAGGGTTGGGGCGGGACGGTGGCGGAGGTCGAGGGGGCTTTTGGCGCGGAGCCGGGAGTTTTCGGCGCTATCGTGGGGCAGGGCGTCCCAGGGGAGCGAGAGATACTGCCCCGTGAAGCGGTCCTTGAGATGGGCGAGATGGGTGGCGCAGGCCTCGTCCCGTGCGGGGGAGGCGACCGTGGCGGCGAGTTCGGCCATCGCCTGCCGCGCGGGGAAGGCGAGCTCGGGCAGGCCCGCGCCGAGGCGGTCGATATGGGCGCGGAGCGTGTCGAGATGCGCGGTGCGGGCGGGCGTGGGCATGGGAGCCTCCGGAAAGGTGTCGGAGGCAGATTTGCAGGAAGAGGTTAACGGGGCCTTAGGCCATCGGGCGGTGGGGTTAACGAGAGGTTAAGCCCGCGGTTGGCTGTGCGGGGGTGGAGAAGGGCGGGCACGCCGGGGGAGGCGGGAGAGCGGCCGGGCGGCGAGAGGCGGGGTGCGCTGTTCGGGAGGAAGTGCCCCTAAGGGCGGCCGGGGTTGGCCCGGGTTGGCGGCGGGGCGCGTGCCGTGTGGGGCGCGGCGAGACATTCTGGAGTGCGGGGCCGAGCCGGTTCTTCGGGCGGCGTCCCTGGCCCGGATTGGGCGCGCCGGGCGTTGTGATTTCGCAGGTGGTGGGCGCATCGATGCGTTCCGGGCAGGCCTCAGGCTGCGTGGGGAAGGGCCTCGGGGGCTGGCGGATGCGGCTCTGTCGGGGCGATGGCGGCGGCTTGGGGCAGGTCGGCCAGGGACTCTGGGGCCAGGGACTCGGGAACCTCGGGCCTCGGGAAGGGCAGGTCGGCCAGTTCGCGCAGGGACATGCCCTGAAGGAGCGGGTGGTCGATGAAATCGGTGTCCAGCGTGTCGGCGGGCGCGAACAGCCGCGCCACGGCGGCGGCCATGGAAGACAGGAACATGGGGGCTTTCCTTCATGACGCAGCGCCGCGACGGCGGCCGCTGGCGGGGAGTCTGCGCCCCGGGGAGCCGGATGTCCTGAAACCGGGCTGAAACCGGGGCGAAATCGGGAGGCGGGATGGTTGGGACGTGAAAGCCGGGACGGGGCCGGGCGGGACGAGGCGGTCGGGATGTGCCGGGCGGGAAGGGACGGGGCAGCGCCGGGGTGAGAGGCTGGCGGATCACCTGAACCCTGCGGGCCCTTGCGGCGTTGGGGCAAAATCGCCGGGGGAGGGATCATGCTGGAGCGGTTTATGGCGATCCATGGGGAGGCCTGGCGGGACGCGGCGCGGCTGGGGCTGCAATCGGCGGTGGCGGCGGCGGCGGCCTATGCGGCGGCCACCTGGCTGGAGCTGGAGGAGTTCCTTGTCGTGATGATGGCCGTCACGAGCCTGCAGCGGACGGTGGGGGGCACGATCGGGCAGGCGGTGATCCGGCTTCAGTCGGCCCTTGCGGGAAGCCTTCTGGGGCTGGTGTGCCTGCTGCTGCTCCCGGAAGGCTGGGGGACGGCGGTGGCGCTGGCGGTGGCGCTGTTCGTGGTGGGCGCCTCCATGACGCTGCGGCCGAACTGGAGCCTTGCGGTGGTGCCGGCGGTGGGGATGTCGCTTGGGGGGACGGACGGGGGCGTGGTCGAGACGGCGGCGGTGACGTCGCTGGGGATCGTCGTAGGGGCGCTGATCGGGGTCGTGGTGTCGCTGCTGGTCTGGTCGGACCGGGCGGAGGCGCGCTTTGAGCGGCAGTTCCGGGCGGCGCTGCGGGCGGCGGCGACGCGGCTGTCGGATGCGGTGGAGGCCACGCTGGAGGCCGGGCACGAGCCTCGCGTGCCGGAGCATGTGGGCGCGTGGAACGAGGCCGTGTGGCTGGCGCAGGAATCGCTGTCGGATGCGCGGTTCGTGGACAGCGGGGGGATGCAGCGGAGGTTGGACGCGCTGCGGGAGCTTCATGAGTCCATCGTCATCCTGGATCGCGCGGCGGAGGTGGAGTCGCCGCCGCCCTCGGTGGAGGTGATGCGGGATCAGGTTCATGCACTGCGGCGCGACACCTGCGCGGTGCTGACCGGGATGGCCGAAGGGCGGGACGCCGGGGGCCGGATGGGGGCGATCGACGCCACCCTGGGCGAGTTGCGCCGGCGGCTCGACGAGGAGGACCCCCACAGCCCGGAGCACGAGGTCCATGCGGCGGTGGCCTTTGGACTGCGCGAGGTGCGGCGGACGCTGGCGGCGCTGGTCGAGGTGCAGGGGGGCGGGGGGCAGGAGGCGGGTGAGGTTCGCTAGGGGGTCCGGTCGGCGATCCCGAGGAGGGTTTCGGCGAGAGCCTCGGGGCTGTCCATCGGGAGGTCGTGGCCGCCGGGGAGGGTGACGAGGTCCCAGCCGCGCTGGGCCTGCAGGGCTTCGCCCATCTGGCGCAGGACGGGCAGGGAGGAGTCCTCGGCGGCGATGAAGGTGCCGGGGGTTGGGGGGAGCGGGCCGCCCTCGACCGGGACGGGGCCGTAGAGGGCGCGCAGGGACATGGCCGTGAGCGGGTGGTCGTAGGTGCCGGTGCGGACGACGGGCGGGGGCATGAGGCCGCTGTCGGCGACGTCCGGGTACATCATGACGACGAAGGACAGGGAGGCTCCGTCCGGGGGGAGGCCGGTATCGGACAGGGGGGCGGGCGCCTCGATCCAGACGAGGTGCGCGATGTGGTCCCGGGCGCGGTC
>CADCUU010000259.1 GCA_902805995.1 uncultured Rubellimicrobium sp. | reverse complement strand
TGATGTCGGAGGAGAACGCCTCCGCCGGGATCACGTGGCAGGTAAGGATCTGCGCCAGCACATCAAGGTTCTGCTCCTGGAGGAGCGAGTCGACCACGCCCGCGGGCAGCGCGGCGAAGGCGGCGTTGGTGGGCGCGAGGACGGTGAAGGGCCCTTCGCCCTGCAGCGTCTCCACAAGGCCCGCCGCTTGGACGGCCGCGACCAGCGTCGTGTGGTCAGCCGAGTTCATGGCGTTGGTGACGATGTCGTTGGTGGCGGGCATCTCGGCCCCGCCGACCATCGGGTTGGCCATCTGCGCGGCGGCGGCGGTGGCGAGCCCGGCGAGCGCCATGGCGCCAAGAAGCGTCTTCATCTCTCTGTTTCCTTCGTTTCTGGTTCGTTGGGAATGGGCCGGCGCAAGCGTGGCGCCGGCCCGTCCGCGGCTTAGGAGGCAGCCGGGGTGAAGACGGCGTCGGTGACGTGGATCACGCCGTTCGACTGGTCCACGTCGGCGATGGTGACGTTGGCCGCAGCCCCGTTCTCATCGGTGATGACGACGCCGTCGCCGGCTTCGTTCATCGTCGCGGTCAGCATGCAGCCGCCCAGCGTCTCGATCATGTGCGAGCCGCCGTCCGCTTCGATCATCTCGACCAGAGCGGCCGACATGACCTCGGCGCCGACCACGTGGCAGGTCAGGACCTGGGTCAGCGTTTCCTTGTTCTCGGGCAGCAGAAGCGTGTCCACGGTGCCTTCGGGCAGCGCGGCAAAGGCGTCGTTCGTCGGCGCGAACACGGTGAAGGGGCCTTCGCCCTGGAGCGTCTCCGCCAGCCCGGCGGCCTGCACGGCAGCCACGAGGGTGGTGTGGTCGGCCGAGTTCACGGCGTTGGTGACGATGTCGTTGGTCGCGGGCATCTCGGCACCGCCCACCATCGGGTTTTCCTGCGCAAAGGAAGCGCCGGCAAGAAGGGTCATCGCGGTCGCGGCAAGAAGCGTCTTCATGGGGTAATCTCCGTCTCTCGTTGCTGGACCCCCGGGGTTCGTCCCCGGGAACGTCCAAAGCCACGGAGAGCGGCGAGGCATAGTTTCGGCCCCGCTCGAAAAATTTCGATCACCAGTTCGTGATCAGGCAGCGAAGGCCAATGTCCATGTTCCGGTCCCGACCAGCACCGCCCCGGCAAGGCTGCGCAGCCAACGCGCGAACCCCGGTGCACCGGCACGTCCCGCCGTCCGCGCCGTCAGGAACCCGTAGGCAAGCGCATTCGCGAAGGCGAGCGCCAGGAACGTCCCTTCAAGGACCACGATCTGCGTCAGGATGGCCCGGCCGGGGTCTACGAACTGCGGGACGAAGGCCACGAAGAACATGATGCTCAGCGGATTGAGCGCCGTCACGAGCCAGACCTGCCCCACCACCCCCGGACGCCACGCCCTCGGCCTCCGCATTGGCCCTGCCAGCCGCCCCACCGGATACCAGAGAACGACCCCCAGCCAGATCAGGTAAGCGGCCCCCACAAGCCTGAGGCCCATGAATGCGATCTCGGAGGCGGCCAGCACGGCCCCTACCCCCAGCATGGACAGCGTCATGGCGGTGAGGTGCCCCAGGACCACGCCCGCCGCGAGCGGCGTCACGACCGGCGCACCGCCCCGAAGGACCGAGGCAACCACAATCGCGACCGTCGGCCCGGGGATCACCAGAAGGATGGCCGAGGACAGCACGAACCCTGCCCAGGTCGGCATATCCATGACCCAGCCCTTTCATGACCATGGGTCATCTAGGCCCGGCACATCACTTCGAACAACAGCGATCACCGTATGAAAACCTGAATCTATTCCGATACGAAAACGACCATCGACGCCGCAGGAGCGCTCCTCAGAAGTCCGTCGGCGCCCCGCCCTCGCGCTTCCGCCTTGCCACGAACTCCGCCAGTTCCTCGCGCACAGCGGCGTCCATCGGCGGCTCCTCGAAGGACGCCACGATCTCCTTGAACAGCCGGTGCGCGCGCTCTTGCGTCCAGACGCCGCCCGCGACCTCCCAGGCCTCGTAGTTCCGCCAGTCCGACACGAAGGGCTGGTAGAAGGCCGAGGCGTAGCGGTCCTGCGTGTGCTGGATGCCGAAGTAGTGCCCGCCCGATCCCACCTCCCGGATCGCATCCAGCGCGATGTCGTCCACGCCCGTGCCCCAGACCTCCGGCTCCATGTACCGCTGGATCATCTGGAGGACCTCGCAGTCCATCACGAACTTCTCGGGGGAGGCGATGAGCCCCCCTTCCAGCCACCCGGCCGCGTGATAGACGACGTTCGTGCGCGACTGCACCGCGGACCAGAGCGAGTTCGACGTTTCCCACATCGCCTGTCCATCCGGCACGTTCGCGGCACAGGTGCCCGAGGCGCGCATCGGCAGCCCGTAGAACCGCGCCATCTGCCCCGTCATCTGCGTCGCGCGCATGTATTCGGGCGTCCCGAAGGCAGGCGCCCCCGACTTCATGTCCACGTTCGAGGTGAAGGTCCCGATCACGCAGGGGCAGCCCGGCGCCACCCACTGGAACAGCGCGATGGCCGACAACGCCTCCGCGACGGACAGCGCGACCGCCCCGGCCATCGTCACCGGCGCCATTGCCCCCGCCAGCGTGAACGGCGTCACGATCACCGCCTGCCCCCGCCGGATCATCCGCAGACACCCGTCGATCATCGGCTGGTCGTGCTTCAGCGGCGAGGTCGAGTTGATGTTGGTGTACATGCGGGGCGTCGCCCGGAACTCCTCCTCCGACAGCCCCGCGGCGATGCGCACCATCTCCATCGCGTCCTCGACCCGCTCCTTCCCGAGGGAGTAGGCGTGCGCGACCTTGTCGGTGATGGTCAGCTTGTCGAACAGCACGTCGAGGTGGCGCACCGACGGATGGATGTCCACCGGCTCCACCGGATACCCGCCCGCGAAGTGGATGCAGTTGAAGTGCTGCGTGAGCCGGAACAGGTCCGCGCAATGCGCCCGCGTGCCGGGCACCTTCCGCCCGGTCGTCATGTCCCAGTAGTTCGGCGGCGAGGACACGTTGCCGAACAGCATGTGCTTGCCCCCGATGGGCAGGACCCGGTCCGGGTTGCGCGGCGTGATGGTGAACTCGGCGGGCGCGCGGCGCACCATCTCCATCACCCAGTCGCGGCCCATGCGGATGTTGGTCCCGTTCACGGTGCAGCCCGCCTGCTTGAACAGCGCGACGGCCTCCTCGTTCAGGAACTCGATCCCGATCTCCTCTAGGATGCGCATGGCGCCGTCGTGGATGGCCTCCACGCCCGCCTCGTCCAGGGGCTCGATGGGGCGGTCGTGGTTGACGGGAATGCGCCAGGGCATCTGCTCCATGACCGCCGTCCCGCGCCGCGAGGCATTGCCCGCACGTCCGCCCGCGCGCTTCTTGCGTGGTCCCGCCTCGGCCAGATCGTTCGCCATGCTCGCCCCCCTGTCGTGTCGCCGCGCCCGCAGCCTGTCAGCCACAGCAGCGCCGGTCACGACCCGGTGCGACAAAGTACGTCGCTTTCATGTCATGCCCCTGCCATGCGGGCGTGGCATCCTCACCCCATGACCGACACCCTGCCTCACCTCTGGCTGATAGGACGTGAAACCCTGGGCCCGCTGGAACGGGTCCTGATCGGAATGGTCGGCCTCGCGCCGCTCTGGGGGGCCAGGGACCTCGTGGTGCGACCCTGGCCCGTGGCCCTGACCCTTGCGGGGCTGCCGTTCCTCACCATCGGGCTCGTGGCGCTCGCCATGACCGGGGTCTTCTTCGCCGCCGCCGTCCTCGGGCCCGAAAGGGAGGTGCATGTCGACCCCATGGCGCGTGTGATCCGCGATTCAGGGCGCGCGGACTGGATCGGCCCCTTCAGCCGCGCCTACGCCTTCGACGACATCGAGGGGATCGACGTCCGTCTCGACCGTCAGACGGACGGCCCGGACCGCCTCCAGATCGTCCTCTACCTTCGTGGCGCGCGGAGGCCGATCACCCTCCTCACCCGCCCCCTCGCGGATCGCCCGGAGGTGGACGCCCTGGCCGAGAAACTCCGCGCCGCCCTTCAGGGCTGAGAGGCGATCCAGTCCGGCAGCTCCGCGATGCTGTCCAGCACCACCGCCGCCGCGGGCTCCAGCACGTCGCGCCCGGCCAGGCC
>CADCUU010000258.1 GCA_902805995.1 uncultured Rubellimicrobium sp. | reverse complement strand
CGCCCCGAATTGTGGTCGCGCAGGAAGGCGTCATCCTCAAAGCTGTCCCAGAGCTTGCGGACCACGTCCACATGCTCGGCCGCGCGGCGGTAGCGGAAGGCGTGCGGGTGCTGCTCGTCGAGGTTGAAGTTGTGGGCCGCGGCCTCGGTCGCCGTGGTCACCACGTTCCACCCAGCACGCCCGCCCGTGATGAGGTCGAGCGACGCGAACTTGCGGGCGGTGTTGTAGGGCTCCTCGTAGGTCGTGGAGGCGGTGGCGATGAAGCCCAGATTCGTTGTGAACGGGGCCAGCGCGGCAAAGAGCGTCACCGGTTCGAAGCCCGCGACCTTGGCGTTCCCGCCCTCGACGCCGCCGCCCATGCTGACGGACAGGTTGTCGGCCAGGAAGTAGGCGTCGAAGAGCCCGCGCTCTGCGGTCTGGGCAAGCTGCTTGTGGAATTCGAGGCTCGTGGCCCCGTCCGCGGGCTGGTCGGGGTGCCGCCAGGAGGCGATGTGCTGGCCGCCGCCGGGAAGGAAGGCGCCAAGGCGGATCTTGCGGGTCATGGGGGTCTCCTTGGGATGTGCGGGACCGGTCCCCGGAGCGGCTGGCGCATCGGGGTGGTCCGGATGATGGGGAAGGGGATGGGCTTAGGCGCCGACGGCCAGAGCGGTGGGCACCTGCGCGCCGAGCCAGGGGGCGAGTTGCTCCACGGCTCTGTCGATGCGGGAAAGGAGCGCGGGCGAGGCCGGGACCCCGTCCAGGAAGTCCGCCGAGCCGGCATAGATGCCGGTCGGGAGCGTCGCGGCCTCGAAGAAGCCGAAGAGCGGGCGAAGGTGGTGCTCGACTACCAGAGCGTGCTTGTCGCCGCCGCCGGTGGCAGTCAGTAGCACCGGCTTGCCCGCTAGCGCCGAGGGGTCGATCAAGTCGAAGAGGTGCTTGAAGAGGCCGGTGTAGCTGCCCTTATAAACCGGGCTTCCGACGACCAAGGCATCGGCTGACACGATCCTGTCCACGATGCCCCTGGCCTGCGCATCGAGACCGTCGATCGTAAAGGCCTGTCCCAGCGAGGGGCCGAGGTCGTTCAGGGCGAAGGTCTCATGGACCGCGCCGAAGCGTCCGGCGGCCTTTGTCCCGATCAGCCCGACAAGGGTCCGCGTGCGCGATGGCACGCTCCAGCTTCCTGCTATTCCGACGATGCGCGCGACCATGGGTCAGCTCCGAATGACGATCAACTTGGTAGACATTTAGGACGAGGGCGGGGGCTCCGGCCATTCCAAAGATATAGCCTTTGGCAGAAGATCCCTCCTGCCGTGCCCGGTGAGGAAAGAGTATTCTTCCCCATCCCGTGGATCTGTGCCGTCCTGACGACGAGTGCGGGAGCGCGAGGATGTGGGGCCGAGCGTTCCAAGACGGACCGACTCGTCCTTTCCAGGCTGCGCCACGACGCGGTGCATGATGCGCTCAGCCAGCGCTGCGACCTGGAAGCGGATGTCGGGGATGGCCGTGATCTCCCAGAACGCCGCGCGGGAGGCGGGACCAAGGGCAAAGAGCCGCTCGCTGGCTGCCCCGCTTGCATCCCGGACGGAGCAGTCCGGCCCGACATCGAGACCAAGCCGCAAGGGATCGACACGGGCCGCCCCTGCGGCCAGCAGATGCGCGACGAGCGGGGTCGCATGACGCTCCGGATCGCGCCGGATGCCGCGGCAGTCGATCACGCACCTCACCGGAAGGACCTTCTGCCGTCCATCCGGCCCCGCGATGTGCGCCAGCAGGGTCCCGTCGGGGGTCACGTCCACGGACTCGTACCGCCCACGGAGAAGCCGGAACCGGCCCTGGTCCTGCGCGTCGTTGATCCGTTCGAACGAGGAGGGTGGCATGCGGTGCCGGTGCACCTCCCAATAGGAGCTGGCATGGCGCAGGAAGCTCCGCCGCGAGGGCAGGGGAAGGTCGCGCCAGATTGCCTGAAGGTGGGGCCGCAGGCCGTCCACCGCGTCCCGCCAGTCGCCGCCGAGGGATTCATGCTCCCGCACCTGCTCGCGAAGCCAACGCATGAGGGCTGAGATACGCATCGGGCCGGGCAGATCTTCATAATGGAAAACCATGGGGACCGTGGGCCGATGCACCTGCGGCAGGAGCCCGCGGCGGGATACGGCGGTGATCCTGCCTTCGTGCCCTCGCTCCAGCAGGGACAGCACCTGATCGACCATGGTAAGCCCTGAGCCGACCATGAGCACGTCGCCGTCGCTCGGGATATCAGGGGCGCCCCAAGGCTGGCTCAACCCCGGAGCCTCGCTTGGGCCGGGCAGGGCGTGGCCGGTCGCCAAGACTGCGAGGTCGCCCTCGATCGTTTCGCCGTTCGCCAGATGCGCGATAACGCCACTCTTCGACGGATCCAGCCGGAGACATTCAGCGTACCAGCAGGTCAGGGCAGGGGAATCGACCCAAGGGTTGAGCAGGGATTTGAGATAACGCCCGTAGGTTGCGCGCGGGACGAAGCCGTGCGGGTTTGCGACGCCCCCATCCTCGGACCGGAGCCAGTTCAGGAAGTGATCGGGATCGTCGGGGTGGGCCGACATGTTGGACACGCGTGTGTTTAGCAGATGCTGTGCGTCCGAGGTGGAATAAGCCACGCCGCAACCCAGCATGGCGCCCTTTTCCAGTATCGTGACGGCGACCTGACCCCTGGCGCGGCGAAGGAGGTGCGCCGCCAGAAGGACGCCGCTGGCGCCGCCGCCGACGATGAGCACGCGAAGTCCTGCCGCGCTGGCTGCGGCTTGCGTAGGTCGAGTGCCCATCACCATGGCACGGCTCCGATCGAGAGGAGCAGGACGATCTCGATGGCGAGGAACCAACCGACCAGCAGGCCGTCGCCCGGAGAGGGCATGGCTTCTTCTTTCCCTGCGAGCAGGCTCGCAAGGCTGTGATCATGGATGCAGCAGACCATGGGGCCTCCGTGGGGTGTCAGGAATCCGTAAGGGAGATCGGGAGCGCCGTCGTGTGAGCCACCCGCTCCAGGGCGAGCTGCGAGCTCACGCTCTTGAGTTCGATCGACGCGGTCAGGCGTCCGTAGAAGGCGTCGAAGGCGGGCAGGTCGGATACGACGACCTTGAGCAGGTAGTCGGCCTCACCCGCGACGCGCCAGATCTCGACGATCTCGGGCATGGCGCCTGTGACGCGGATGAAGGTGTCCCGCCAAGCCAAGCCGTGGTCGGCGGCCGAGACTGCGACGAAGGCGGTGAGCCCCAGGCCGATCTTGCCGGGGTCCACGAGCGCTACACGACGGGTGATGATCCCCGCCTGTTCCAGCTTCTGGACCCGCTTCCAGCAGGGGGTCTGCGACAGGCCCACCCTGTCGGCCAGCCGCGCGAGGGGCAGGGTCGCATCCACCTGAAGTTCACTGACGATGCGGCGGTCTATCCTGTCCAGCCGGATCGGACCGCCATTCGGCTTCACCTCGACCGAGGCGCTGGATCGGCTCGCCTTGGGCCCCTCGGAAGAAAGCTGCAATGTCATGGTCACACCTATGCCGGAACTGCTGGCATATACACGAGCACTTTGATCGAGATTTTCAAGAGAAGATTCATTCTGTCTGCAAACCGGTCGGCGGATGACGGCTTGTATGCAGGACTGGGGGAGGAGCTTTCTAACGCCGACGCCCTGAAGGCATCCGCAAGCCGGACTCTGTCAGGCGACAAGATGCCCGAAGGAGGCCGGGTCGTGGTCATGCGTGGCATTCCGACCGCCATAGACAACATCCGTATTGAGGCGTTCCAGGCCGCGCTGGAAGGCTCGGGCATCGAGATCCTCGACATGAGGCATGCCAACTGGAACCCGGACAAAGGGTTCGAGGTCATGCAGGACTACCTGACCCGCTTCCCAGAGATCGACGGCGTCTGGGCCGGGGACGACGATGCCGCCCTGGGCGCCAAGGCCGCCATCGAGCAGTCTGGCCGACAGGATAAGATGGTGCTCCTGGGCGGATCGGGCATGAACAGGGTCATCAAGATGATCATGAACGTCGATCCGCTGATCGACGCGGATATCTTCTACCCGCCCACGCTCATCATTCCCGCCATCGAGCTTGCGGCAATGCGGTTCGCGACGCCGGCGCCCGTCGCGAAGCAGTACGTCCTCGATAGTCCTCCCATCACGGC
>CADCUU010000257.1 GCA_902805995.1 uncultured Rubellimicrobium sp. | reverse complement strand
CATCCGGATCTCCCACAGGATCACCCGGATCTGGTCATCGGCCTGGGACGGCCAGAGCAGCGCCGAGGCAACCTCGGACAGGCTGTAGTTGGCGGGACCTAGCGCGAGTTCGACGCAAAGGCTGAAGGCCAGCGCCACGACCAAGGCCGCCAGCACAAGCTGACGTCGCAGCACGAGGGCGCGGTAGAACCCGCGCCCCTCCGGCATCGCATCCCGGGCCACCGCCTCAGTCATGCAGCGAGATCCAGTAGCCCTGTTCGTAACCCACAGGGAGAAAGCGCTCGTGCAGTTCCATCATGGTCGCCTCGGGGTCGAGGTCGGCGAAAAGCTCCGGGTGGAGCCATTTGGCGAGCTGCTGGACGGCCACGAAGTAGTAAGGGCTGTTGTAGAACTGGTGCCAGATGGCGTGGACCTGGCCATCCTCCACGGCCTTGATCCCGGTCATCGCGGTGCGGGTCGTCAGGCCCTCCAGCTTTGTCCGTGCCGCCTCCATGTCCGCGCCTGGCCCCACGCCGACCCAGGCTCCGCCCGGGACATAGGCGTCCCAGTTGCCGCCCGTGACCACCATGTGGTCCGGGTTGGAGGCGATGATCTGCTCGGGGTTCAGTGTGCCGAAGGTCGTGGGGATGATGTCGCGGGCGATGTTCGCACCGCCCGCAAGCTCGACGTAATCGCCGAAGTTGCCCGCGCCGAAGCTCATGCAGCAGTCCTCGGAATAGCCGCCCGCGCGGTCGATGAAGACGGTCGGGCGCTCGGGGTTCGCGGACTCGATCACGTCGGTCACGCGCGCCATCTGGGCGTCCGCAAAGGCGATGAACTCCTCGGCCCGGTCCTCCTCGCCCGTCAGCTGGCCCATGATGCGCATTGAGGCGGTCGTGTGGGCGAGGGGGTCCTCGCGGAAGTCGACATAGACGATCGGTATGCCCAGTTCCGCGAGCTTGTCGTCGTAGCCTGCCTCCTCGGTCGCGGGCTTGGCCTCGATGTTCATCAGCACCACGTCGGGCTGGAGCGCTGCGGCCTGCTCCACGTCGAAGGTGCCTTCCTTGAAGCCGCCGAAGGTGGGCAGGTCGTTCAGTTCCGGGAACGCCTCCGAATAGCGGGCGAAGTTGTCGGGGTCGGCCTCGGAGAAGTCCTGCCGCCAGCCAACGACACGGGCGAAGGGGTTTTCGGGCTCCAACACGGCCAGCAGATAGACCTGCCGCCCTTCCCCCAGGATCATCCGGTGCACAGGCGCGTCGAGGGTCACCTCGCGACCCGCGATGTCGGTGACCGTGATCTCCTTGGCCAGCACCGGGAGGGCAGCAAGGCAGCAGGAAACAGCCCCCGAAAGGAGGGTCAGGAAGGTGGCGCGCATGGGATCTCCTGTGCGTAGGCTGTGCCAAAGGCACGTCTCTGGCTGGCCCCGCTGCGGGACAGGATCCCTTGGGCGAACGGCTTGGCTGTCGTGCGGATAATAATGCTGAGTAAAAGAGTCAACCACTCTTCCGCCCGACTAAGGTGCGCAGCCTCGATCCGGCAGGACGATGGGTTGTCATATGATGGGCGCGGTGTCGCGCAGGCAGACTGCGCCGGGCACGCGGCTCCGGCTGCAGGTCCGGAAGCCGTGACAGGTGGTTAGGGTCGCCGGCTGCCGGCTTCTGCGCGGCAGCCTGAACCTGCTGTGCGACGGCTCGGACTGGCCGGTCGCCACAGCCAATCATGATTGCCGAAAGATCGTCTTCGACCACTCGGTCCGATGGGGATGCCGGCGTATCGTCCGAGATCTGGCTCAGAGGGTGCGGGAGGCGTCCCTGTAAGAACTCCAACGCTTGCTCGGGGTCATTGCACGGCGGAAAGCCCGGGACCCCGGGCTCCCTTTGCGAGCGAAGGCCTTCAAACGGCTGCGTCCCGGACACTCAGTGGTGCCCGGGGCGCGGCTGAAGAGAAGCTGTCCTCAGGCGTGCGTGATCTTCGTTCCCAGCACGTTCAGGCATTCGCGCATGAAGGCCGCGAGAGCCGTCCATCCCTTGGCGGACACCATGTTGCCGTCCACATAGGCCTCGGTCGGCGAGAGGTCGATGTAGGTCCCTCCCGCGAGCCGCACCTCGGGCGCTCAGGCGCCCAGGCCCGCGACCTTCCGCCCCGTGAGCACTCCATCCACCGCCATCAGGATCTGCACGCCGTGGCAGATCGTAAAGATCGGCTTCCCGGTCTCGTGGAAGTGGCGAACCATGTCCTGCACCCGGGGATCGGTGCGGATGTATTCGGGGCCGCGCCCGCCCGCGCAGTAGACGGCGTCGCAGTCCTCCAGCACGACCTCGGAGAAGGTCTTGTTGATGAGGGCGTTGTGGCCCGGCTTCTCGGTATAGGTCTGATGGCCCTCGAAGTCGTGGAGCGAGGTCGCGATCACCTCGCCCGCAGCCTTGTCGGGGCAGACGACGTGGACGGTATGGCCCACCGCCTCCATCCCCTGCTGGAATACGAAGATCTCGTATTCCTCGGTGAACTCGCCGCAGAGCATGAGGATCGTCTTGCCGGGCATGGGTGATTCCTTCGGTTGCAGTGTCGGGGACGCCCCCCGCATCGCGAGGGGCGCCAAACTTGGTCAAGGGGCGGAGGTTCAGAACGGGGAGTCGGGGAAGTAGAACTGCTCCGCGTTCTCGGGCGTGATGAGCGGCGCGTCGAGCAGCACCGTGCCGCGGACAGGCGCCTGCCCGTGGAACTGGGCAGCCGTCATGTAGATGGCCGTCTTGATCATCGAGGGCGGGTAGGGGGTGGAGACAGGCGTGACGGGATCGTTCGCCATCACCTTCTCGATCACCTCGCGCATGCCGTTGCCGCCAAGGGCGTAGCGGATCTCGGTGCGGCCGGACTGCTCGATGGCCTCCAGCACGCCCAGCAGCATGTCGTCGTCGTTGGCCCAGACCGCGTCGATATGCGGGTACTTGGCCAGGTAGTCCTGCATGAGGGTGAAGGCCTCGTCCTGATTCCAGTTGGCGTACTGGATGTCGAGGATCTTGATGTTCGTGCCGTCGATCACCTCGGTGAAGCCCTGGATCCGCTCGTCGTCGATCACGGTCGGGATGCCGCGCAGGACCACGATCTCGCCTTCGCCGCCCAACTGGTCGGCGAGGTAATGCGCCGTGTTCGCGCCCACGGCGATGTTGTTGCCCGCGACGTAAAGGTCTTGGATCGCCGGATCGGTCAGGCCGCGGTCCACAACGGTGATGAAGGTGCCGCCGGCCTTGACCTGCTCCACCGGCCCGGTGAGCTCCTCGGAGGTGAAAGGCAGGATCACCAGCGCGGCGATCTCCTGGCTGGCCGTCAGGTCCTCCAGCGCCGACACCTGCGCCGTGGCCGAGGGCGAGGTCTTGAGGACGATGTCGATATCGGGGAACGCGGCCTCGATCTCCTGCTCCGCTTGTTCGGCGTGGTAGACGACGCCGCCGGTCCAGCCATGGGTTGCGGCCGGAATGGACACCGCGATGACCGTCTTATCCTCCTGGGCCATCGCGCCCGTGGCGCCAAGGGCCGCAAGTGACACGGACAGCAGGGCCGTCCTCGTGATCGTAAACATGTCTTCTCCTCCTCTGGGATTGAACCGCGTTTCTGTGCCGCGGCTATTTGGTGAAGCGGTGGACCAGCATGGCGACGATGATGATGACCCCCTGCACGGCGGCCACGAGGTATTCGGACACCATGTCGGACAGGACCATGAGGTTCGCGATGGCTTCCAGGATCAGGGCGCCCGCGACGGTGCCCCAGATGCGCCCCTTGCCGCCGCGCAGCGCGGTGCCGCCGATGACGACGGCCGTGATGACCTGAAGCTCCCAGAGCTGGCCGGTGGTTGGGGTCGCGGCGCCGAGGCGCGGCACGTAGCAGATCGCGGCCACGGCGACGCACAGGCCCTGGATCACGTAGGCCGTGGTCTGCACCCGCGCGACCGGCACGCCCGAAAAGCGCGCCACGTCCGTGTTGGCCCCGACTGCGGCGCAGCGCCGCCCGTACTTGGTGCGATAGAGCAGGAACGCGCCTAGCAGGATCACGACAAGGCTGATGATGATCGGGATCGGAACGCCCAGAACGCTGCCGAAATAGACGGGGCGGTAGGCGTCTCGCAGGCCCCGGTCGATGGGGAGCGAGCCGCCGTCGGTCATGAAGGTGATGAGCGCCCGGAAGATGCCCATCGTCCCCAGCGTCACGATGAAGGGCTCGATCTTGCCCACGGTCACGATCAGCCCATTGGCCGCCCCGCACAGGGCCCCCACCACAAGGGCGAAGCCCGCGCCGACCACGATGGCGCCGCTCCCCAGCGACGGCGCGAGCGCGTTCATCACCATGATCATCACGCCGGTCACGAAGGCCATCATCGAGCCTACCGACAGGTCGATCCCGCCCGAGGAGATCACGAACGTCGCCCCGATCGCGATGATCGCGACAAAGGCGCTGCGCGTGACCACGTTCAGGACGTTCGTCTCCGACAGGAAGCTCGGGTTGAGCAGGGCCCCCAGAAGGACGATCACGCCGAGCGCGATGAAGGGGCCCATGTCCCTCCAGCGGACCGACCAGCCCCGCTCCTTGGCGCCGACCTGCGCGCTGGCAATGCTCATGGGTTGTCCTCCGCTGGGGTGTCGCTTCGGCTGCTTGTGGCGGCGTAGACCACGTTCGCTTCGGTGATCTCCGCCCCGCCGAGCTCGGCCACGATCCGTCCGCCGCGCATCACCAGCACCCGGTCGGACAGGCCCACCAGCTCCGGCAGCTCGGAGGAGATCACGACACAGGCCTTGCCGGCTTGGACCATCCGGTCGATGAAATCGTAGATCTGGCTCTTGTTGCCGATGTCGATGCCGCGGGTCGGCTCGTCGATGATGACGATGGACGGGTCCGTCATCATGACCTTGGCCAGCAGCAGCTTCTGCTGGTTGCCGCCCGACAGCTGCCCGGCATCGAGGTGAACGGTCCGCACCCGGATGTCGTAGTCGCGGATCGCGTCGTCGAGAGCCGCCGCTTCCTTGCCGCGGTTCAGGGCAAAGGCGCCGTGCACCCGGTCCAGCGCCAGAAGCGTCAGGTTCGGCGCGAGCCGTTCCTCAAGGAGGAGGCCGCGGCCTTTCCGGTCCTCGGTCAGGTAGACCAGCCCGGCATCCCGCCATGCGGCGACTGACCGGCGGCCGACCGGCTGGCCGTTCAGGACCACCTTGTCGGCCTTGGCGGGGCGCAGTCCCAGCAGCCCCTCGAAAAGCTCCGTCCGGCCCGACCCGATCATGCCGCCGATGCCCAAGACCTCGCCCGGGCGTATGTCGAAGGTTCCCGACTGGCGGCCATGGTCCACCGACAGGCCCCCGACCTCCAGGAGCGGCGCGGCCTTGGACGCCTGCCGCTTGGGCGGGTAGAGCATCGCCAGCTCGCGCCCCACCATGAGCTCGGCCATGTTGCGCTGGCTCAGGGAGGCGGCGGGGTAGGTCCCGATCATCTGCCCGTCCCGCAGGACGGTGACGCGGTCCGCCAGCGCCTCGACTTCCTCCAAGCGGTGGGAGATGTAGAGCACGGCCACGCCCGCATCGCGCAATTGGCGCACGATGCGCATCAGCGCCTCCACCTCCTTGCTGGCGAGGACGGCGGTCGGCTCGTCGAAGATCACCACCTTGCGTTCATCGAGCAGGGCCCGCGCGATCTGCACGAGCTGCCGCTGCGCCAGGGGCAGGTCTCGGACGAGGTCCTGAGGGCGGCCGGTCGCGCCGATCGACTGCAGTACCTCCGCCGCCCGTCGGTTCATGGCGCGGTCGTCGACGGTGATGCCCCGCGTGATCTCTCGCCCGAGGAACAGGTTCTCGGCCACGGTCAGATCCGCGGCGAGAAGGATCTCCTGATGGACCAGGGCGATGCCGGCCGCCTCGGCCGCGGCGGCGCTGGCGAAGGCGACCCGCTGCCCATCCATGTCCAGATGGCCCGCGCTTGGCCGAAGATGCCCGGAGAGCAGCTTCATCAGGGTCGACTTACCGGCCCCGTTCTCCCCGATGATGGCGTGGACCTCGCCCGCATGGATGTCGAGCGTGATGCCCGACAGCACCGTGATCGGACCGAAGGCCTTGGCGAGGTCGGCGGCCCGCAGCGCCGGCGCCGCCTCGGCTGCCGGTTCCGGCCTGCGGAGGGGGAGGGCTCCCGACATCATCAGTCGAAGGCCGCCAGAAGGCGGTCCCGCGACCGCTCGATATGCTGGTACATGGCCGTGGCCGCTGCCGCTCCGTCGCCTGCTCGGAACGCGTCCAGAAGCCGGTCATGCTCCTCCAGCGCCTCCTGGGTGACGCGGGTGTGGAACATGAGGCGGAAGATGTGCAGGTGGACGTGCTGGTTGGCCAGCGTATTGCGGATGACTTCGTTCCCGCCGATGCGGAGGATCTCGTCATGGAAGTCCGCATCCGCGCGGGCAAAGCTCGAATACCGGCTGCTGCGGTCCGGCGGCGTTCCGTCGTGGCGCATCTTCGCGGCGCTCGCCTCCAGCCCGGCCAGAGCTTCCGGGGTCATGTTGCGCACCGCGAGGCGGGCGGCCTCGGGCTCGAGGAGAAGGCGGAAGCTGTAAAGGTCGTCGAACTGCTTGCGCGTAAGCTGCGGCGCCGCGCTGTATCCGATGAGGTGCGCCTTGCGGACAAGACCCTCGCGTTCGAGCCGGCTCAGGGCCTCGCGGACAGGGGTTTGCGAAACGTTCAGCTCGCGCGCCAGCGCGTCGATCGTGATGCGGGCGCCCGGCGCGATGTGGAGGGCCATGATCTGCTCGTAGATCGCGTCATACACGCCATCCACGATGCTGGATGGACGAAGCGGAGCCGCCTTGCTGTCCCGTTCCGCCGTGATCGCCATCCTGGGCTCCATCCGTCTTGACACAGGTGCTTTCCTGCCAGATAGCATATCGCATGTCAAATATAATATCGTATATGATATGTGGATGGGAGCGGTCCGAGGCTCCTCAGCCTGCGCGTCCTTCGACATAGAGGGCCCGTCCAACCTGCCGGGCGGCCCGATCCCCACCCCAAGGAGTCAGGGCCACAATGGCCTGACCCAACCGACACGAGGAACAGATGGATCTTTTTGGGACGATCAGGGCGCCTCGGGAGCTGCTGTTTGGCTACGGCCAGCGGCACGCGCTGTCGGCGGTCGCGCTCCGGCTGGGGCGGCGGGCGCTCGTGGTGACGGATGCGCGGCTGGCCACGGACCCGACCTTCCTTGAACTGACCGAGGATCTTCGCAGGAACGGCGTAGCGGTTCAAGTCGAGGCGGGGGCGCTGCCAGACGTTCCGGTCGACTCCGCTCTGGCCTGCGCCGAGGCCGCACGGTCCTTTTCGCCCGACCTCGTGATCGGGGTGGGCGGCGGCTCCTGTCTCGATCTCGCGAAGTGCATCGCGCTCCTCCTGACACATGGCGGGCGTCCGCAGGACTACTACGGAGAGCTGAAAGTCCCTGGCCCGATCCTGCCGCTGATCGCCTTGCCCACGACGGCGGGCACCGGGTCCGAGGTCACCCCGGTTGCCGTCCTGTCGGACAGCGAACGCAGCCTCAAGGTCGGCGTCTCCAGCCCGCACCTCATTCCTACGGCCGCCATCTGCGACCCCGAATTCACGCTGACCTGTCCGCCGGCCCTGACAGCCATCGCCGGGGCCGACGCGATGACCCATGCAATCGAGGCCTTCACCGCCGTCCGCCGCCCGGTCACCCCCCACTTGGCAACCGAGCGCGTCTTCGTCGGCAAGAACGCGATGTCCGACCGTTTCGCGCTCCAAGCCATCGCCCTCTTGTGGGAAGGGCTGGAGGCGGCCTGCGCCGACGGGTCGGACCGCACGGCACGCGCCAAGGTCATGATGGGCGCCACCTTCGCCGGGCTGGCCTTTGGAGTGGCCGGAACGGCGGCGGCGCATGCCATCCAGTACCCGATCGGCGCTTCGACCCACACCGCGCACGGGACCGGCGTCGCCTGCCTCATGCCCTATGTCATGGAATGGAATCGGCCCGCCATCGCGCCCGAACTGAAGGAGATCGCGTCGGTCATCGGTCTGGCGCAGGCGGACGAGGTCATCCCGGCCATCGCCGCCCTTTTCGCGCGCATCGGTATACCCGGCTCTCTCAAGGCGCTCGGCCTGGGCGAGGACCGGATCGACTGGGTCGCCGACCAGTCCTGCGGGATCGAGCGCCTGATCCAGAACAACCCGCGCCCGATCGACAGGACCGGGATGCGCCGCCTCGTCGCCGCCGCCTATGCAGGCGACCTGGCCCTTGTCCATTGATGCCCAGGAAGGCCCAGCCATGACCCTCGCGTCCGTCCTCGACCTCCACCCGGACTTCTCCGATCCCGCCCTGCACGCCAAGGGGCACTACATCGGCGGCCACTGGCTTCCCGGTAGCGGCATCCCGGTGACGGACCCGTCCACGGGCGCGGTCCTGGCCGAGGTGCCGGATGCGTCCGTGGACGTCGGCCTCGCCGCCGTGGACGCTGCCGCCGCCGCCGCCCCAGGCTGGCGCGCCACCCCGGCCCGGCAGCGATCCGAGATCCTGCGCCGCTGGTTTACCCTGATGACCGAGCGCGCCGAGGAACTCGCCGTTCTCATCTCTCTCGAAAACGGCAAGGCCCTGGCCGATGCGCGGGGCGAGGTGGCCTACGCCGCCGAGTTCTTTCGCTGGTACGCCGAGGAGGCGACGCGCATCCCGGGTGAGTTCCGGACCGCCCCATCCGGCGCGAACCGCATCCTGGTGGACCACGAGCCGATCGGCGTGTCGCTCCTCATCACGCCGTGGAACTTCCCGGCCGCGATGGCGACCCGCAAGATCGGCCCGGCCCTCGCCGCAGGCTGCACGGTCATCCTCAAGCCCGCGAGCGAGACGCCCCTGACCGCCTTCGCCATGGCGCGGCTGGGGGAGGAGGCCGGCGTGCCGCCCGGCGTAGTCAACGTCCTGACCACCCGGCAGCCCGGACCGGTCGTGTCCGCCATCCTCGCCGACTCGCGGGTGCGCAAGCTGTCCTTCACCGGATCGACCCCCGTCGGGCGCCAGCTTCTCGCAGAGGCTGCCAAGTCCGTGGTGAGCTGCTCCATGGAGCTTGGCGGCAACGCCCCGTTCCTCGTCTTCGACGATGCCGATCTATCGGCCGCGCTGGACGGGGCCATGGTGGCCAAGATGCGCAACGCGGGCGAGGCCTGCACCGCCGCCAACCGGTTCTATGTACAGGACGGCATCCATGATGCCTTCGTAGCCGGGCTGACCGAACGGATGGCGGCCCTTCGGGTGGGCGCCGGAACCGACCCGGCAACACAGTGCGGCCCGATGATCACGGCCAAGGCGGTGGAAAAGATCGACGGGCTCGTGACGGATGCGGTGGCGCGGGGGGCGACGGTGCGGACCGGCGGCGCCGCGTTGACAGGCGCAGGGAACTTCTACCCGCCCACGGTCCTCGACAACGTCCCCAGTGATGCCGCGATGGCGCGCGAGGAAATCTTTGGTCCGGTCGCCGCGGTCTACCGCTTTTCCGACGAAGCCGAGGCGATCCACCTCGCCAACGACACGGAATACGGCCTTGCCGCCTATGTCTACACCGCCGATCTCAAGCGCGCGCTCCGGGTGGGCCGGGCGTTGGAAAGCGGCATGGTCGCCCTGAACCGCGGCCTGATGTCGGACCCCGCGGCCCCGTTCGGGGGCGCGAAGCAGAGCGGCCTCGGCCGCGAAGGGGGAACGACCGGCATTCTCGAATTCATGGAAGCGAAGTATTACGCCGTGGACTTCTGAGATGTGCCTGCGCGACGGGGGAGGACAGGAATGACGCATGGCGAGGACCCCTACCGGATCCGGGATTACGTCCCCGACTTCGATGCGATCGCGGCCGAATTCGCCTCGCGCAGCCATGCCCTGACCGAACGCGCCAACCTCCGGGCCGACATCCCCTATGGGTCGGCCCCGCGCGAGACGCTCGACCTCATCTTCCCCGACCGGGTCGCCCCGAACGCGCCGCTCCACCTGTTCGTCCATGGCGGTTACTGGCGGTCGGGAGAGAAGGCCAACTACCGCCTCGTCGCCGAACCGGTGCTGAGGGCAGGCGGGATCTCGGCCCTGGTCGAATACGACCTCATGCCCGGCGCGCGGCTCGCCACGCTTGTCGGGCAGGTCCGGCGCGCCGCACAGTGGCTGCACGACAACGCCGCCGAGTTCGGCGCCGACGGGCGCCGGTTCACGGTCAGCGGGCATTCGGCGGGGGCGCATCTCGCCTCCTATCTGGCGGCCAGCGGCCCGGGGGAGGGCGCGCCCGCCCTCCCGACCGTCGCGGGCCTGCTCCTCGTGAGCGGCCTTTATGACCTGTCCGACATTCCCGGCAGTTTCCTGAAGGCGGAGGCTAGGATGACACCGGACGAGGCCGCAGCCTGGACGCCGATCACCTCGATCCAGCATCCGGGTCCGCAACGAACACTGGTCGTGGGCGCGGAGGAAACCCGTCCGTTCCACGACCAGGGCCAGCAACTGCGCGATCTCCTCATGTCCCATGGACTGCACGCGGACCTGCGGATCGAGCCCGGCCTCAACCACATGAGCATCGTCCTGGCCCTGGCTGACCCCGACCACCCGCTCGGCCGACGTCTCGCCGACATGGTGGCCGAGGGCTGAGGCAGCAGCGCTCCACGATACCTCCGTCTGCTTCGCCGCATCCGGCTGAGGCGTATATCCCGCAATCCCTCGTGGCGTGGTCAGGCATTTCAACCGGTCCTGCCACTCTGGCCATGGTTGGGGTCCACGGCACACCGACCAAGTACCGCAGCCCGAACAGGGGCTGAGAGCAGCGCGTCCCAGGCTGTTCCGCCGGCTTGCCCGCCAACCATCACCGCCCGGCCATTACGCTGCCTTAATAGTGCGGCACGAGCTAATGAAGCGGGAATGCAAGGCCATTGCTAATTCCGCGGCTGCGTTTCTGGCGTGGTCGCGTCGTCTTAACCCGGCCTAAACCTGTCCTGTTGTAAGTTCACCTTGTCGCGTGGGTTGGGGGCGGAATGAATGACCAGCGGTCCGTGTCCTTGTCCTATGGGATGCCCGGCATTGGAAAGGTTGAACCAGCTTTGATGACAGCAGTTCTTCCCAGGTTGCGGCCTCACTCGCATGCTGCAGCCGCACCCGGTCAACCGTGATGCGGGGGCAGGCTGCATGGCAGGGCGCTTCCGCTCCTGAGGGGCTGGCCGTAACATCCTTCCCGAATGCCTTGGGCGCCCATTCGCAACGGTCTGTTCCGCCATTTCTTGCCGGCGGTGGAACCTGCGCAGGGCTGATCGCTGCGCGGGATTGGTCGGAGTCCGCCTTGGGCCCGATCGAGGCGTGGTCTCCAGGTCTGCGGGTCACCTTGTCCAACCTTCTTGATTCGCCCTTGCCCATGGCGCTGTACTGGGGACCGGAAGGGGTTCTCCTCTACAATGACGCCTTCGCAGCCCTTGTGGCGGATCGCCATCCAAATTGCATGGGGCGCCCCGTGCACCTGGCATTCCCAGACCTCGTCGCGTTCCGTGACGTCCTCCTGCAGGTGCTCCTGGGCGGCTCGCCGTCCTGCAAACATGCGGAACTGACTGTCGAGCGCTGCGGTCGGGCCGAACAGGTCAGCTTCGAGGTCACCTGTTCGCCCGTACGAGGGGAGGATGGCCACCCGGCGGGGGTGCTGGCTCTGCTTGTGGAAACCAAAGCGACCGTCCGGTCCACGCAGGCGCCGAGCGCGACTGAGGCAGGGGAGCGCGTCGTCGCCCAGCCGATGCAGCCCGCGCTCGACCGCGCCTTCGGCACCAACGCCCTGCACACCACCGCTGAAGTCACATCCGATACAGGGTCCTTCGGTCCCGACGCAGCCAGCCGCCTGAACATGCCGTCACAGGATGCAGCCGTTGGAACCGTGCCCCCCATCGCCGATTCCCCTGCCGTCGCCGCACGCAAGGACGTCGAAGCCGCCCTCGCGGAAAGCGAGGCGCGCTTCCGCAACATGGCGGACCACTCCCCAGCGATTATGTGGATCACGAACCCCGACGGTGGCTACACTTACCTGAACACGCGCTGGCTTAATCTCACCGGCCAGAGCGAAGCCGAGATCGAGGATCACGGCTGGCTTGACGCGATTCACCCCGAGGATCGTCCCAACTGCGAGAGGCTATTCGCCCAAGCCCAGGACCGCAGGACCCCATTCCGCGTGGAGTTTCGCATCCGGACAAAGGAGGCAGGCTGGCGATGGGTGCTCGACGCCGCTGCTCCGCGCTGGGATGCGGATGGCGCGTTCCTGGGCTTTGTCGGCTCCATGATCGACATCACCGACAGAAAGGTTGCCGAAGCGGCGCTCGCGGAAAGCGAGCAGCGCTTCCGCAACATGGCCGATCATGCGCCGGTGATGATGTGGGTGACCGATGCCTCGGGGGTTTCCACGTATCACAACAAGGTTTGGCACGACTACACGGGCCAGACCCCCGAGGAAGCTCTGGGCTTCGGCTGGCTTGGCGCGATAGATCCCCGCGACAGGCCAGGGGCCGAAGCGACGTTCCTTGAGGCGAATGCGCGGCGCACCCCCATCAGGGTGGAGTACCGTATCAGGCGCGCGGACGGGGCCTGGCGCTGGGTCCTGGATGCGGCAGCCCCCCGCCTTGCCCCCGACGGCTCGTTCCTGGGCTATATCGGCTCCGTCATCGACATCACCGAGCGCAAGGAGGCCGAATTGGAGCTTGAGCACGCCCGGTCCGAGGCCGAGGCCGCGGCCCAGCGGCTCCGCGACGTGCTCGAGAGCACCACCGACAGCGTCATCATCCTGGATCGGGCCTGGCAGGTCCAGTTCATGAACCGAAACGCGACGGAGCTCGTCCCACAACTCTCGGACGCCGTGCAAAAGCCCTTCTGGAGCATCTTCCCTGAAGGGGGCGACGGCCTGTTCGGAGCACGGCTCATGAGGGCCGCGGCGACACGGCAGCAGTTGAGCTTCGAGGCCTTTGATCCCCGCATGGCAATGTGGGTGGAGGTGCACGCCTATCCGTCGGAGGACGGGCTCTCGATCTTCTTCCGCGACGTGACCGTTAAACGGAAGATCATGGAGGATCTGGAATATACGGCGCGCCATGACAGCCTCACCGGACTGCCCAACCGGTCCTGCTTCCGCGCGCGGCTGGAGGAGCACCTGAACCGGGCGGGCAGCGATGCGGGAACCGCTCTGCTGTTTCTGGACCTCGACCAGTTCAAGGCCGTCAACGACACCCTGGGTCATCCGGCGGGGGACAGGCTGCTTCAGGCCGCCGCGGCGCGCCTCAGGCCCTGCTTGCGCGGCACGGACCTGATCGCCCGCTTCGCCGGGGACGAGTTCGCGATCCTTCAGACGGATGTCACCTCCGAGGACGACATCATGAGCCTTGCTCAGCGCATCATCGGTTGCCTCAGCGAGCCCTACCTGCTGGACGGCCGCGAAGTCGTCGTGGGCGTGAGCATTGGCGTGGCGGTGGCGCAGGCATCGGGGGCGAACGCCGACGACCTTCTCAAGAAGGCCGATATCGCGCTCTACCGCGCCAAGTCGGACGGCCGGGGGCTGGCCCGGTTCTTCGAGCCGGCCATGGAGGAAGCGGCCCAGAAGACCCAGACGCTCCGGGGCGACCTGCGTGAAGCGCTAGCGAGGGGGGAGTTCCTGGTCCACTACCAGCCCGTCGTGGACTTCGAGCCCATGCGGGTCACCGGCTTCGAGGCGCTCCTGCGATGGCGTCACCCCGAGCTGGGCCTCCTGTACCCCGCCGAGTTCATCGCGCTGGCCGAGGAAACCGGCGCAATCGAAGAGATCGGCGTCTGGGTCCTCCGGGAGGCCTGCGCCAGGGCTGCGGCCTGGCCCGAGGGAATATCCCTGTCCGTCAACCTTTCGGCCCGGCAGTTCAGAGGCGGCGGGTTGGTGGCGACAGTATCTGACGCGCTTCAGGCGAGCGGTCTTGCGCCGGGCAGGCTTCAGCTTGAGATCACGGAGTCCCTGCTCCTTCAGGACGGCGAGGCCGTTCGGGGAACGCTCCGTGCCCTTCGCGACTGGGGGGTCCGAATCTCCATCGACGATTTCGGCACGGGTTATTCGTCGCTTGGCTACCTTCGCAGCTTCTCGGTCGACAACATCAAGATCGACCGGAGCTTCGTTAAGGATCTAGG
>CADCUU010000256.1 GCA_902805995.1 uncultured Rubellimicrobium sp. | reverse complement strand
ATCGCGGCTGGATGAAGAACCAAGGCTACCCGCACGACATGTTCGATGGGCGGCCGGTGATCGGGATCCTCAACACCTGGTCCGAGCTCAACACCTGCAACGCGCACTTGGATATCCTGGCGCAGAAGGTGAAGAACGGGATCTACGAGGCCGGGGGCTTCCCGGTGGAGGTGCCGGTCTTCTCGGTGTCCGAATCCACGTTCCGGCCGACGGCGATGATGTTCCGCAACCTTGCGGCGCTCGCGGTGGAGGAGACGATCCGCGGCCAGCCGATCGACGGCTGCGTGCTGCTGGTGGGCTGCGACAAGACCACGCCCTCGCTCCTCATGGGGGCGGCGTCCTGCGACGTGCCGTCCATCGTGGTGTCGGGCGGGCCGATGCTGAACGGGCACTTCCGCAATGAGAAGGTCGGCTCGGGCACGCATCTGTGGAAGTTCTCGGAGGCCGTGAAGGCCGGGCAGATGACCCAGGAGGAGTTCCTGGAAGCCGAGGCGGGCATGAGCCGGTCGGCGGGGTCCTGCAACACGATGGGCACGGCCTCCACTATGGCCTCGATGGCTGAGGCGCTGGGGATGGCGCTGTCGGGGAACGCAGCGATCCCGGCGGTGGATTCGCGGCGCCGTGTGATCGCGCAGATGTCGGGGCGTCGGATCGTGCAGATGGTCAAGGACGACCTGAAGCCGTCGGACATCCTGACCAAGGAGGCCTTCGAGAACGCCATCCGCACCAACGCGGCCATTGGCGGGTCCACCAACGCGGTGATCCACCTTCTGGCCATCGCGGGGCGGGTGGGGATCGACCTGACGCTCGAGGACTGGGACCGCTGCGGGCGCGACGTGCCGACGATCGTGAACACGATGCCGTCGGGCAAGTACCTCATGGAGGAGTTCTTCTATGCGGGCGGGCTGCCGGCGGTCATCAAGCGGCTGGGCGAGGCGGGGCTTTTGCATCGCGAGGCGCTGACCGTGTCGGGCGAGACGGCCTGGGCCCAGGTCAAGGACGCGCAGAACTTCAACGACGACGTGATCCTGCCGGTGGAGAAGGCTCTCGCCCAGTCGGGCGGGATTGCGGTGGTGAAGGGCAATCTCGCGCCCAATGGGGCGGTGCTGAAGCCTTCGGCGGCGACGCCCGCGCTGATGGTGCATCGGGGCCGCGCCGTCGTGTTCGAGGACATCGACGACTACAAGCGCAAGATCAACGACGAGGCGCTCGACATCGACGAGACCTGCGTGATGGTCCTCAAGAACTGCGGGCCCAAGGGCTATCCGGGGATGGCCGAGGTCGGGAACATGGGCCTGCCGCCCAAGGTCCTGCGCAAGGGCATCACCGACATGGTCCGCATCTCGGATGCGCGGATGTCGGGGACGGCCTATGGGACGGTGGTGCTGCACACCTCGCCCGAAGCCGCCGCGGGCGGGCCGTTGGCCATCGTGCGGGACGGGGATATGATCTCGCTCGACGTGCCGAACCGGTCGCTTGTTCTGGAGGTCTCGGACGAGGAGATCGCGCGGCGGCTGTCGGAATGGGTGCCGCAGATCAAGCCGCCCGAGAGCGGGTATGCGATGCTCCACCACCTGCATGTCGGCGGGGCGGATACGGGGGCGGACCTCGACTTCCTCAAGGGCTCCCGCGGGGCGCCCGTGGGCAAGGATTCGCACTGATCCCCTTGGCGGGGGCGTGATCTGAAGGGACGGTGGCGGGGCGCTGCGCCTTGCCACCGCGACCCCCGGCCCCAGTTGGGCGGGGACTCGAACAGGGAGGACAGGATGCCGAACCGGAAGGTCTGCATCGTCGGCGTGGGCAAGATCGCGGTGGACCAGCATGTCCCCGCCATCAACGACAGCCCGGATTGGGAGCTTGCGGCCACGGTGAGCCGGCAGGGCTCCGTGGAGGGCGTGCCGACCTTCCGCGACTTCGATGTTATGCTGTCGGAGCGGCCGGATATCGAGGTCGTCTCGCTCTGCCTGCCGCCGCAGCCGCGGTTCCAGTATGCGCGCAAGGCGCTGAAGGCTGGGCGGCATGTGATGCTGGAGAAGCCGCCGGGGCAGACGCTGGCGGAGGTGCATCATCTGGAGCGGCTGGCCGAGGAGGCGGGGGTGACGCTGTTCGCCACCTGGCACTCCCGCATGGGCAAGGGCGTGGCTGGGGCCAAGGCGTTCCTTGCGGGCAAGGAGGTCGTGGACGGGAACATCTCCTGGAAGGAGGATGTCCGGCAGTGGCATCCGGGGCAGGAATGGGTCTTTGAACCTGGCGGGATGGGCGTCTTCGATCCGGGCATCAACGCGCTGTCGATCCTGACGGAGATCCTGCCGAAGCCGGTGCATGTGATCCGGGCCGACCTCGACTATCCCGAGGGGCGGCAGACGCCCATCGCGGCCCGGGTGGAGTTCACGCGCGGGGTCGGGATGGAACTCGACTGGCTCCAGAAAGGGCCGCCGTCCTGGGACATGGAGATCAGGACCGCGGATGGGGGCCATGTCGTGCTGCGCTTTGGCGGCAACGAGCTCTGGATCGACGGGGAGAAGAAGCCCGTCGCGGAGATTGAGGAATATCCCGCGCTTTATGCCCGGATGGCCGAGCTAGTGGAGCAGGGGCGGTCGGACGTGGACCTGTCGCCCATGGTGCATGTCTCGGACGCGATGACGCTCGGCAAGCGCAACGTCGTGGAGTCCTTCGCCTTCTGAGCGGGGCAGGGGGGGCCGCCGCGCCTTGCGGACGCGGCGGCAGGTTGTCAGCTTTCCATGAAGAAATCGACTCGGCCTTCGTCGAGGTCGTAGTAGGCGCCGACCACCATGAGGCGGCCTTCGGCCAGCGGGCCCGCAAGGACGGGGCTCGAGGTTCGAAGCTCGGTGACGACACGAGCCACGTTCTCACGCACGGCGGCGGCGAAGACCTCGTCCTCGGGGGCGTCGGCTCCGGCCTCAGCGTGGGCCTTGATGGCGGCAGGCAGGATCGGATCCACCATGTGGCCGATGCTGCCGGGGAAGGTCGCGTTCTCGCCCACCACCGACAGCGCCGCGCCCACGGCCCCGCAACGCTCGTGCCCCATCACGACCACGAGCGGCACGCCGAGGTTGCCTACCGCGTATTCGACCGAGCCCATCGCCGCCGTGTCGACCACGTTGCCGGCATTGCGGACGATGAAGAGCTCGCCCAGACCGCGCCCGAACAGGATTTCCGGGCCGACGCGGGAGTCCGAGCAGCCCACGAGCACCGTGAAGGGCGACTGCGACTGCGCGATCTCAAGCCGCCGCTGGGCATCGACGGGGGCGGCGAAGGGCACGTTGTTCACGAAATCGGCGTTGCCCTGCTTCAGGAGCGCAAGCGCTTCCTGCGGCGTAAGGTTGGTCGTGGGGCCGTGGGAGGCGTGATCCGTGGCCTGGGCCAGGACTGGGGCGGGCACGAGGCCCAGGCCGATGGCGGGCGCGGCGATCCCTGCGCAGCAGGCTCCGCCCAGGATGTGACGGCGGCTCAGCTTGGTGGACATGGCGTCTGATGACATGGATGCGGACCTCGTTGAACATGTGGCGGCCGTCGGGGGAGCGTGCCGCGACGTTTCACAGAGAAAGGGATATGGCAGGCGTAAGGGTCAAGGCCAGGGCTTGGTCAGTGTCCGCTTCGGAGCTGGACGGCGTGCTTGCCTCGAACCTTCGGCAAGGCGGGCGGGCATGGAGCCTGTGCCTTTCCGGGCGATCTGTGGCATCCTGAGTGGCGACAGGAGACGTATCATGACCATCATCACCTTCATCGGGGCGGGCAGCACCGTCTTCACCCGGAACATCGCGGGCGACATCCTGCATCGGCCCGCGCTGCGGGGGTCCACCATCCGCCTCATGTACATCGACCCCAAGCGGCTGGAGGAGTCGGAGGTCGTGGTGGGCAAGCTCGCGCGGACGCTTGGCGGGACGGCGCGGGTGGAGACCTATTCCGACCAGCGGCAGGCGCTGGAGGGCGCGGACTTCGTCGTGGTGAGCTTCCAGATCGGAGGCTACGCGCCCGCGACGGTCACGGACTTCGAGGTCCCCAAGCGGTTCGGCCTGCGCCAGACCATCGCGGACACGCTGGGCGTCGGCGGGATCATGCGGGGGCTGCGGACGGTCCCGCATCTGTGGAAGATCTGCGAGGACATGGAGGCGGTCTGCCCGG
>CADCUU010000255.1 GCA_902805995.1 uncultured Rubellimicrobium sp. | reverse complement strand
CGCCGGCAAGAGCCTGAGTACGCGATCTATCAGCGGAGGATGGTCTCGATGCTGGAGGAAGACTGAGGACGCGCCACCTCCGGCGGAGGGTTGCCGGATGCGGAGCGTCTGGTGGCTCTGTCATGGGGCTGTCATGCTCCCATGTCACCTCGGGCCCACTATGACGGGGGACCACCATGGGCAACGGACTGGAGCGCCAGCAGGGGACGCCCGAGGACTGGCTTCTCGACGAACTCGCCGACGCTGCCGACGAGGAGGTGGAGGTCGAGATGGAGGACGCGGCCCTGTCGCTCCACATCTCCCGCATCTACCAGCACGCGCATCCCGACTCCATGCCGCGCGCAGACTACTTCCGTGAGCTCCTGCGTCTCCAGGCCGAACTGATCAAGCTTCAGGACTGGGTGGTGCATCACAACGAGAAGGTGGTCATCCTCTTCGAGGGGCGTGACAGCGCCGGCAAAGGAGGGGTGATCAAGCGCATCACGCAGCGGCTCGACCCTCGCGTGGTCCGCGCCGTGGCGCTGCCCGCGCCTTCGGATCGCGAAAAGACCCAGTGGTACTTCCAGCGCTACGTCCCCCACCAGCCCGCAGGTGGAGAGATCGTGCTCTTCGACCGCTCCTGGTACAATCGGGCGGGCGTGGAGCGCGTCATGGGCTTCGCTGGAGAGGACGAGGTCGAGCAGTTCTTCCGCGACGTGCCGGAGTTCGAGCGCATGCTGGTGCGCTCCGGCGTCCGGCTTGTGAAGTACTGGTTCTCGATCTCGGATCAGGAACAGCAGCTTCGCTTTCTCATGCGCATCCACGATCCTCTGAAGCAGTGGAAGCTCAGCCCCATGGACCTCGAAAGCCGGGTGCGATGGGAGGACTACACCAAGGCCAAGGAGGAGATGTTCTTCCGAACCAACATCCCGGAGGCGCCCTGGTACATTGTGGAGGCCAACGACAAGAAGCGCGCACGCCTCAACTGCATCGACCACCTCCTGGGCCTCATCCCCTACGGGCCCGTCCCGCATGAGGAGGTCGCCCTTCTCGAGCGGGTCTACAACGAGGACTACGAGCGCTCCGATCTGCCGGAAGACCTTTACGTCCCGTCCAAGTACTGATGGGCGGATGCCTATAGGTGCTCGGGCTTACAGGAGCAGCCCGGAAATGCAGCAGACGCTCACGCCTCTGGTTGCGGCCTGACCGCTCGGCCCATCTCTTCATGAAATCTTCACGGTCGGGGACTTCCCTCGTCTGTCTGAACTGACTACCTCAGGCTTATGCCGCACCGCAGCATCTCCACGCGAGCCCTCGACGAGGCAGCCTTTCCGGTCCGCCTGAAGCTGCACGTGCCTCCCCATGGCTTCGGTCATGCGCTGATCGACATCCTGCAGTGGCTCCGGCGCGAGGTGGGCGAGGGCAACTTCGCCCGTCACGACGCGGACACGCTCGAGGACGAGGCCCTGGCAATCCATTTCCGGCGCCTAGAGGATGCGGCCGCCTTCATGAGTGCCTTTCCCGAGCTGCGGCTGGCCGATGGTACGGCGTCGCGCCTTTATGCGCGGCAGCGGGTGTCGCCTCGGCTTCCGCTTTCGTCGGCAGAGGCCGCGAAGCGCCTTTAGGGCCGTTCAGGGCGCCGATGCGCGGCTTTGCCCTGCTGCGGATCGAGAAAAGCTCGCCCATCAAGAGCCCTGTACGAGGGTGAATGCTCTGCCATTGCTCGGAACAACTTCACGAAGGCTACGAACCGCCAAGCCTTGCGCACCCTGCTCCCGCCTCGGCCTCGGGCGCGCACAGCACGAGCCGCCGCATAATGGCGAGCGCCGTCCCATCAGGGTCGGTTTCCATGGCCCCTCGGAGGAACTGCAGCCGGTTCGACAGCAGCAGATCTGCGAGCCCATGTGCCAGCGCCCAGGCTGCGGCCACGTCTGCCGGGCCTGCCTCATCTGCCCAGGGACCAGCTCCCCGAGCGGCGCCCACGGCTCCCGCCAGGATATCAAACGCGTCCTCGGCGGCGGCACGCAAGGCCGAGTCCGCGAAGTCGGGGCGTTGGGATGCGAACATCAGCCGGAACAGCGCGGGATGGGCGCGCGCAAAGTCGATGTAGCCCAGGCCCGCCCCGTCGATCGCCCCTGGCCTGTTGCGCCGATCGCTGTCTAAGATTGCTCGTTGATCTGACCCTTCTCCTCCCGCCTCGAGTGCCGCCTGCCGCCTTCTCATGGCAGCGGCAAAGCGGGTGAACCCTTCGGCCGCGAGCGCCGTCAGCAGGCCGTCGGCATCACCGAAGTGGTGGGCAGGCGCTGCGTGTGACACCCCCGCCCGGGCCGCGGCGCCGCGCAACGAAAAGCCCTCCACGCCCCGCTCTGCAAGCTCCGCCTCTCCAGCCGCCAGCAAGGCTGCGCGCAGGTCTCCGTGGTGGTAGCGTGCCGAAGCCTTGGCCCGTCCCTCAGTGCGCGCATTCGCCATGTGCTCGTTCCCAATCCTGCTTTCACTCTCATGTCGGCCCCTCACCTGGCACTGTCAAGATACATGTTGACAGTGACAAGATTGAGCGTAGGCTTTCCCTCATCGGCCGACATGACACGACGGTTGCCCCTTCGAACCCTTGAGGCCTGCCATGACCCCCGACGCGCTCTTCCAGATCGCGAACCCCCTCGCCCTGCTGGGCTGGGTCGCGCTCCTCCTCAGCCCACTTTGGCCACGCGCAGCCGACCGTATTGCGGCTGTTCTGGTGCCCAGCCTTCTCGCGGTGGCCTATGTGGGTCTCCTAGCGGCCTATTGGGGTCGAGCCGAGGGAGGCGGCTTTGGCAGCCTCGACGAGGTCGCGGCGCTCTTTGCGCAACGCCACGTGCTGCTAGCGGGGTGGCTCCACTACCTTGCCTTCGACCTCGTTGTCGGAGCCATGATCGTGCGGCAGGGGCGTGCTCTCCAGATGCCGTTCTGGGTGGTCCTTCCCTGTCTGCCGCTCACCTTCCTGTTCGGACCGGCAGGGTTCCTGCTCTTTCAGAGCCTACGGTTTGCGCTGCGCCCGGAACCTACGGCCGCGGATCCAAGCCTCGCGGCCTGACCTTCCACGCCTTGGTCCAAGCCGCGCGGCCCCGCCTTGCCGCTGTCTTCCGGAGAACCTCACCATGTCCCTGGCCCTTGCCACCGCGTTCACTGACCCATCGGTGCGCCTGAGGCGCCGGGCCGCGATGTGGCTCGCCGCGTGGCGCGCCGGCGACCCCGCGTTCTTTGCCACCGGCGTGTTGTTCCTCGCGGCCACCCTGCCACTGGCTGCGGCCCTGGTTGTAGACGACCGTCTGTTCCTGGGCACCGACATCTGGCTCAAGCCCTTGAAGTTCGCCGTCGCGCTCAGCCTTTACGCCTTCACGCTCGCGCTCTTCTCGCACGCCTTTGCGCCCGGCTTCGCGGCTCGGCCGAGCTACCGCATTTTTCGCGCTGTGGTGATCGTCGCTATGTGGGCCGAGCTCCTTTGGATCGCCGGCGCCGCTGTCGCGGGCACAGCGTCTCACTTCAACACCGAAGGCCTCTGGGCCGTGTTCTACCCGGTAGCGGGAATCCTCGCGACAATCCTGACCTCGGCCTCTGCGGTCCTTGCCTGGGGCGTCGCCCGCAACCCCCGCCCGGTCCTCCCACCGGCGCTCCGAGATGGGCTGACACTCGGCCTCGCGCTGGTGCTTCCCCTGACTCTTGTGACCGCGGGCACGCTCAGTTCCAACGGTGGCCACTTCGTGGGCTTTGCATCTGATGCACGGGGTCTGCCTTTCCTCGGTTGGTCCCGTGAGGTGGGCGACCTGCGCGTGGCTCACTTCTTGGCCACTCACGCCATGCACGCCGTTCCCGCCTTCGCGCTTGTCTCCGGCATGGTGCTGGGCGGTCGTCGAGCGCCCATCTGGATCTTTGCCGCGGCTTGGGTGGGCCTCGTGGCGTTCACCTTCCTGCAGGCCCTGGCTGGCCGCCCCTTCCTTCCAATGTTTGGCTAACGGGACACTCGCCTGGACGCCAGCCACTATCACAACGCGTTGGCCTGACTGTTCAAGTGTCGACAGTTGGGAATATCTTTCTGCGCCCGCTGCTGAAAGTAGGAGGCACATCGGAGGGCTCAGCGTGCTGGCGGTGTGTCTGCGGATGTGCAGTTGATCCACTCGGACGTCGGCCCATGCTCTGGGGCATCACGG
>CADCUU010000254.1 GCA_902805995.1 uncultured Rubellimicrobium sp. | reverse complement strand
GCCGAGGTGCTTGATCCCGTTGATGTAGGGGATGGCGGAGGTGATCAGGTGGCGGGCCATGGGGTCGTCCTTTGCGGTCGGCCCCATGTAGCGATGCGGATGCGCCGCCGCCAGTGCCCTGCGGGGCGGCGCGTGAGGGGGGCTGCGCCGGGCCGTAGCTCGTGGCCGGGGCCGGTGCGCGCGGGACTGCCTCAGGGCGCGGTGTAGCCGCCGTCGACGAGGTGGTAGCTGCCGGTGATGAAGCTCGCCTCCTTGGAGAGGAGGAAGCAGGTGAGGGCGGAGACCTCCTCCGGGGTGCCGAGGCGCTTGACCGGGTGCATCTGGGCGATGCCGGTCAGCGCATCCTCGCCCAGGGCGTCGAGGAGGGGGGTGCGGATGAAGGCGGGGCCGACGGAGTTGATGCGGATGCCGCGGGTCGCGTATTCCATGGCGGCGTTCTTGGTCAGGCCCACGACGGCGTGCTTGGCCGCGACATAGGCGGGGGCGTTGGCAAAGCCCACGGAGCCCAGGATCGAGGCCATGTTGACGATCGCACCGCCGCCCGCAGCCTCGATGGCGGGGATGCCGTAGCGCATCCCGTAGAAGACGCCGTGGAGGTTCACGCCCATAACCTTGTGCCAGCCATCGAGCGGGTAGTCCCCGGTGGGCGCTGAGGGGCCGCCGATCCCTGCGTTGTTGACGAGGAGGTGGAGGGTGCCGGTTTCGCGCACCGCGTAGGCCACGAGCGCCTCAACCTGGGTGTGGTCGGAGACGTCGCAGGGGAAGGCCAGCGCCTCCGGGTGGCCGTCTGTGGCGCGGGCGAGGGCTTCCTCGCTGAGGTCGCTCCAGACGACGCGGGCGCCCTGGGCCGCGAGGTCGCGGGCGATGGCGAGGCCGATGCCGGAGGCGGCGCCGGTGACGATGGCGGTCTGGCCGGTGAAATCGTGCGGCATGGGGGGCTCCCTTGGTTGTCCTGACCCGATCCTGTGCGGGGAAGGGTGGGGCGCGCCTTGACCTTGATCAAGCGGGCTTGCCGGGGGCGCCGCGGCGGCTAGGGTCCGCGCCGACCAATGAAAAGGGGCGGATGATGCGGCAGGTGGAGCTGGGGCGGTCGGGGATCCGGGTGGCGGACATGGCGCTGGGGACCATGACATTCGGGAACCAGACCCCGGAGGAGGACGCGCATCGCCAGATGGACATGGCGCTGGAGGCGGGCGTCACGCTGTGGGACTGCGCGGAGATGTATCCGGTGAACCCGGTGTCGCGGGAGCGGGCGGGGCGCAGCGAGGAGTTCCTGGGGCGGTGGTTCGCGTCGCGCGGGCGGCGGGGGGACGTGGTGCTCGCCACCAAGGTGGCGGGGCCCCGGAACGTGATCCGGGGCGACCAGGGCTATGGGAACGGGACGGTGAAGGCGGCCTGCGAGGCGTCGCTGCGGCGGCTGCAAACGGACGTGATCGACCTTTACCAGCTGCATTGGCCGGAGCGGGCGCATTACCATTTCCGGCGGAACTGGACCTATGACCCGTCCTCGCAGGACAAGGCGGCGAACCTTGCCCACATGGACGACGTGCTGGGGCAACTGTCGGACCTCGTGAGCGAGGGGAAGGTGCGGGCGGTGGGGCTGTCGAACGAGACGGCCTGGGGCACCACGCGCTGGATCGACCGGGCCGAAGCCGGGGGGCTGCCCCGGATGGAGACGGTGCAGAACGAGTATTCGCTGGTCGCGCGGCTGTTCGATACGGACCTCGCCGAGGTGGCGGTGAACGAGGGGGTGACGCTGCTGGCGTTCTCGCCGCTGGGGGCGGGGCTGCTGACCGGGAAATACGCGGATGGCGCGGTGCCGGAGGGGAGCCGCAAGGCGCTGAACGGGGACCTGGGCGGGCGGGCCTCGCCCCGCGTGGGCGCGGCGGTGGCGGCGTATCATGCTTTGGCCGAGGAGGCGGGGATGGATCCGGTGCACATGGCGCTGGCGTGGCACCGGACGCGGCCGTTCCTGTCGGTGCCCATCTTTGGGGCGACGACGGTGGCGCAGCTCGGGCGCATCCTGGCGGGGATCGAGGTGGAGGTGGGCCCGGACCTCGCGAAGCGGATCGACGAGGTGAACCGGGCCCAGCCGCTGCCCTATTAGGCGGCGGCTTCCGTCTTGGCTTGGAGGAGCTGCACGACCTCGTCGCCCACGCCGCGGGCGGAGGCGGGGTTCTGGCCGGTGACGAGGTGGCCGTCGGTCACGACCTTCTTGGACTGCTGCATCATGGCCTTGGTGTAGTCGGCGCCGCGGTCCTTCATGGCCTGTTCGAGGTCGAAGGGCACGACGTCGTCGCGGCCCACGCCTTCCTCCTCCTTCCAGGAGAAGCCGGTGGCCTTGCGGCCCTGGAGGAGGGGGGTGCCGCCCGCGAGGCGGGATTCCAGCAGTCCGGCGGGGCCGTGGCAGACGGCGGAGACGGGCTTGCCGGCATCGAACATGCGGGCGGCGAGCTGGGCTAGTTCGGGGCTGTTCGGGAAATCGAACATGGTACCGTGGCCGCCCGCGAGAAAGATGGCGTCGTAATCCTCAGGCCTCACATCGGCGAGGCGTTTGGTGTCCTTGAGGCGGTCCATGAAGGAGCGGTCCTCGTAGCGGGCCTTGATGGCCTTATCCATGACGGAGGGGTTCAGGCTTTCGGGGTCGAGGGGGGTGTAGCCGCCCTCGGGGCTGGCGATGTCGTAGGTGAAGCCGGCCTCGTCGAAGGCGTCGAGGGCGTGGGTCAGCTCGCCCAGCCAGAGGCCGGTGCGGTAGCCTTTGCGTTCATATTCGCCCGCGTTGGTGACGACGGCGAGGATGCGGTTCGTGGGCATGGTGTCCCTCCTGCTTCGGTGATGGTGCGGCAACGGGCCCCGTGCGGCTCGGTTCCGATGCGGGGGTGCAGCGGGAGGTCGCAGCCGTTAGGGTGGCCGGATGTTTCAACCGGAGATGCCCATGCGCCGCGCCCTTCTTGCCCTATTGGTTCTGGCCGCGTGTGGGCGGGGGGCGCCGGAGCCCGTGCCGGTGGCGGAGGCGCCGTCGTTCCGGGATCGGGCGCAACTCATCGCCTCGACCACGCGGGGGACGGCGCAGGATCTGACGGGGGAGTGGGTGATCTCGCAGAGCTATCCGGGGCAGCCCTTGGCGGCGCCGGGCACGCGGGTGGTGGTGGCGCCGGGGGCGGGCGGGGCCGTGCTCTGGCGGTTCAGCGGGGCTGCGGGGGATGGGGAGGTCGCCACGGTGACCGGGTTGCCGGGCCGCTTCGTGCCGGGGGCGGGCGGCGGGCCGGAGCTGTGGGTGCTGTGGGTGGACGACGATTTCCGCACCGCGGCTGTGGGAACGCCGGATGGGAGCATCGGCTGGATCATGAACCGGCCGGGGGAAGCTTCGGGCGATCGGACGGCGGCGGCGCGGGAGGTGCTGGAGTGGAGCGGGTATGACCTGGGGCGGCTGGGGTCGGGGGCCTGACCTTCAGGGGGCAGGCTTTCCCTGGTCTTGAGTGTCCCGGGGACTTTGGGGCGTTTGGACGACAACCCGGGGCTGTCGTCAGCGAAGGATGGGCGGCTGATCGTGGCCGCCCCTTTCTGTCAGCCCAGGGCGACGGCGCGGGTGTCCTCGTCGGCGACCTCTCCGAAGCGGGCGAAGTTCGCGGCGAACATCTCCACGAGCTTTTTGGCCTGCGCGTCGTAGGCCAGGGGGTCGGCCCAGGTCGCGCGGGGGTCGAGGAGGCGGGGCTCCACGCCGGGGACGGCCACCGGGACCTCGAAGCCGAACCACGGGTCGCGGCGGAAGCGGCCCTTGGAGAGCTGCCCCGACAGCGCGGCACCGAGAAGGGCGCGCGTGGCGGCGATGGGCATGCGCGATCCGGTCCCATAGGCGCCGCCGGTCCAGCCGGTGTTGACGAGCCAGCATTCGGCCCCGTGGCGGGCGATCTTCTCCGCGAGGAGCTTGCCATAGGCCTCGGGCTTGCGGGGCAGGAAGGGGGCGCCGAAGCAGGGGGAGAAGGTGGGCTCGGGCTCGGTGACGCCACGCTCGGTGCCCGCAACCTTGGCGGTGAAGCCGGAGAGGAAGTGGTACATGCCCTGCGCGGGCGACAGGCGCGCGATGGGGGGCAGGACGCCGTAGGCGTCGCAGGTCAGCATCACCACATGGCGCGGATGGCCCGCGAGGCCCGTGTGGCTCGCGTTCGGGATGGCGTCGA
>CADCUU010000253.1 GCA_902805995.1 uncultured Rubellimicrobium sp. | reverse complement strand
CGCGAGGAGGCCCTCGTCCTCGACCACCTCGAGGCCCCGCGCGAAGGCGAGGGTGGCGGCATCGTGGCGGATGCGCTCGCGCCGCTCCTCGGGGCGCAGGACGACATGGGCGCGCTTCAGCTTCTGCTCGTAGTCCTCGAAGGAGGTGACGGCAAAGGCCTGGGGCGCGTGGAAGCGGTGGCCGCGAGTGGTGTTGGCGGCGGTCAGGCCTTCGATCTCGAACGGGACGACCTCTGCGCCCTCCTCTGTCACCAGGAGGCAGAGGATGGATTGCAGCGGGCGGACCCAGCGGAGGGAGCCGGAGCCCCAGCGCATCGACTTGGGCCAGGGGAAGTCGCGGATGGTTCGCCCGAGCACCTCGGCCACGATCTCTGCGGCATCGCGGCCAGGCTTCTCGATGACGGCGTAGAGGGTTTCGCCCTTCTTGTCCTGCCGACGCTCAAGCTGGTCGAGGGAAAGGCCGGTGGAGCGGAGGAAGCCCTGGATCGCGGCCTCGGGCGCTGTGGCGGAGGGGCCCTTGCGCTCCTCCCGCACGGGGCGGGAGCGGGGGCTCAGATCCTCGACGGTGAGCGCGAGGCGGCGGGGCGTCGCGAAGCTCGCGGCGTGGGCGTAGGTGAGCCCGGCCTCCACGAGGCCGTCCGTCATCAGGCGGCGGAGGTCCTCGGCGGCGCGGCCCTGCATGCGGGCGGGGATTTCCTCGGACAGGAGCTCGATCAACAGGTCGGGCATCTATTCGGCACCTTCGGGAAGTGGGGGGCAGCCTTCGGGCGGGGGGTCGCCGTCGAAGACGACCTCGCCGCAGGCGTTGATCTCGTGCCAGGCAAAGCCGCGGCCGTCGGGGAGGACGGCGATCACGCGGTCGATGCCGTAGCGCAGGTCGGGGACGGACAGGAAGGCCTGCGCCTCTCCCGCCTCCAGCGCTTCGCCGATCGCCTCGGCGTCGAAGCAGTCGAACCAGTCGGGGGCGATGCGGGGGGCCGCGCCCTCGTAGGGGGTCGCGCGGGCCGTGAGGGCGTCCAGCGGCTCCTCGGTGGTGAAGCAGGCGCGGAAGCGGATGGGGGAGGAGTCGCTGTCGATGGCGCGGAGGTCCGACACGGCCAGGGTTTCAGCGCCTGTGGGGGTGGCGAGGAGGATGGGGCCAACCTGCTCGGGCGTCAGCTCCTCGTAGTAGGCGTAGACCTGGAGGTAATACATGCCGACCCCCGCCACGGCGGCGGTGCCGAGAATGCCGATCAGGGCGAGCCGGGCGGAGTTCACGCGGAGGCGCCCGCGACGTGGCCCCCCGCCACTTGCCCGTCAGCCACGAAGCCCCCGGCCTCGGTCCGCACGAAGGCGTCGGCGCAGAGCTTGGCCAGGGCGCGGACGCGGCCGATATAGGCCTGCCGTTCGGTGACGGAGATCACGCCCCGCGCGTCGAGCAGGTTGAAGAGGTGGCTGGCCTTGATGCACTGGTCATAGGCCGGATGCGCCATGACGATGCGCTTGCCGGTCTTGGGATCCATGTCCTCGTTGTCGAGGAGGCGGCGGCATTCGCGCTCCGCATCTTCGAAGTGGCGGAACAGGCGCTCGGTGTCGGCGGCGTCGAAGTTGTGGCGCGAATACTCCTCCTCCGTCTGCCGGAAGACGTCGCCGTAGGTCAGCGGGATCGGGGCGGAGGGGTCGTTGAACGGCATCTCCATCACGTGGGACACGCCCAGGACATACATGGCGAGGCGTTCGAGGCCGTAGGTCAGCTCGCCGGAGACGGGCCGGCAGTCGTGGCCGCCGACCTGCTGGAAGTAGGTGAACTGCGTCACTTCCATGCCGTCGCACCAGACCTCCCAGCCCAGGCCCCAGGCGCCGAGCGTGGGGGATTCCCAGTCGTCCTCCACAAAGCGGATGTCGTGGAGCGACGTGTCAATGCCGATGGCGTCGAGGGAGCCGAGATAGAGTTCCTGCAGATCGGGCGGGCTCGGTTTGATGAGGACCTGATACTGGTAGTAGTGCTGGAGGCGGTTCGGATTCTCCCCATACCGTCCGTCCGTCGGGCGGCGCGAGGGCTGGACATAGGCGGCGGCCCAGGGCCGGGAGCCCAGAGCGCGCAGGGTCGTGGCCGGGTGGAAGGTGCCCGCCCCCACCTCCATGTCGTAGGGCTGGAGGATCGCGCAGCCTTGGCGGCCCCAGTAGGACTGGAGACGCAGGATGATCTCCTGGAAAGAACGTGGGCTCTCGGCCATAACAAGCACCCCGGATCGGTTGCCCCCCTCCTAGTCGGGGGGCCAGAGCGGGGCAAGGGGGCCACGGTCGGCGCGCCGGTGTGCCAGGACACGCCGAATTGTGCTGCGCCTGACGCGCTGTCGGGGCAGAACCGCGCCCGATCAAGGCGGGAGTGTGACGCATGTTGAGACGGACGGTGGCGGGGCTTGCGCTCTGGGCGGCGATGGCGACGGCTGCCTTGGCCCAGGACGGCCAGGTCTGGATCCAGGTGGAGATGCTGCCGACGCTCCCCCGCGCGCAGCTTTCGGCCGAGGGCTATTCCCAGCAGCTTCCCGACGTGGCGGGCTATTACCTGGGCTCCGGCTGGTATGGCGTGGCGCTGGGCCCCTATTCGCCCGAAGAGGCCCAGGCGGTCATGTCGAACCTCCTGGCCGAGGGCGTGATTCCCGACGACGCGGTGATCGCGGACGGGGAACAGTTCCAGCAGCAGTTCTGGCCCGCGACCTCGGCCGGCGTGCAGCCCGAGGCCCCGGCCGAGGTGGCGACGGCGGAGCAGCCCGCCCCGATCGACCCCTCCATCCCCGATGAGACCTATGCCGAGGCGCAGGCCAGCGAGGCCGCGCTGAGCCAGCCCGAGAAGGAACTGCTCCAGGTCGCGCTGCAATGGTCCGGCGTCTACGAGGGCGGCATCGACGGCGCCTTCGGGCCCGGCACGCGCGCCTCCATGTCGGCGTGGCAGTCGCAGCAGGGCTACGAGCCGACGGGCGTCCTGACCGCGCGCCAGCGGGCGGAGCTCGTGGGCGCCTACAACGCGATTCTCGATGACCTCGGCATGGAGACTGTGCGCGACGAGACGGCGGGGATCGAGATCTCGCTGCCCACGGCTCTCCTCGCGCCGCCGGTCTACGAGCCGCCCTTCGTGCGCCTCGATTCGCTGGACGGGGGGCCTGCGCAGGTGCTCCTGATCTCGCAGCCGGGCGACCAGAGCCGGCTGTACGGCCTTTACGAGATCATGCAGACGCTCGAGATCGTGCCGCCCGAGGGCCCGCGCGAGCGGACGGAGGACGCCTTCGTGATCGAGGGGCAGGACGGGTCCATCCATTCGACGACTTATGCCTGGCTGGTCGAAGGGCAGATCAAGGGCTTCACCCTGGTCTGGCCCGCGGGCGACGAGGATCGCCGGTCGCGCCTTGCCGAGACGATGCGGGCGAGCTTCCGGCGGCTGCCCGGCGTCCTCGACCCCGCCGATCCGGGGGAGGATCAGGCCGTGGACCTCGTTTCCGGCCTTCAGGTGCGCCAGCCGCGGGGCACGGCCTCGGGCTTCTTCGTGGACGCGCAGGGAACCGTCGTGACTACCGCCGACGCCGTCGCGGAGTGTTCGGAGGTCACGCTGGACGAAACCACCGCCGCGCGGGTCGTGAGCACGGACGAGGGGATGAACCTCGCCGTGCTCCAGCCGCAGGCGGCGCTGGCGCCCCGGGCGGTCGCGGGCTTTCGCGCCACCGCGCCGCGCATCGGGTCCGAGGTCGCCGTCGCGGGCTTTCCCTATGGCGGCGCGCTGGCCCGCCCTGCACTGACCTTCGGGACGCTGGCCGACGTGCGGGGCCTGAACGGCGAGGAGCAGGTCCGCCGCCTGGACCTGTCCGCGCAGGCGGGCGATGCCGGGGGCGCGGTGCTGGACGAATCCGGCGCGGTCATCGGGATGCTCCTCCCCCGCGAGGGTGGCGCGCAGGTGCTGCCCGCCGAGGTGAGCTACGCGCTGGACGTGGAGACGATCCAGGGCGTGCTGGCGCAGGCTGGCGTGCAGCACACCACGAGCACAGCGACAGGCGTCCTAGGGGCCGAGAAGCTGACCCGCAGCGGGGCCGCGATGGCCGTGCTGGTGAGCTGCTGGTGAGGCACGGACGGGGCGGGGTGGACCCTCTGCCTCGCTGTTTGGCTGACACGGGATCCGCGCCCCAGCACGCTCTACATGGCGCTGGCGCCCAACCTTCGGGGGCAGGAAGCCGCCCGGGCGGCCCGTGTCGACTGGGTCGCAATGTTCACCTCGGCGGCAGAAGGTTCGTAAGTTGGGCCGATGCCTTCCCGACCAACGTCCGAACGGCGCCCTGAGGCCTGCCCTACCCCGTATGGATCAGCGAGGCGAAGAGCCGGGGGTCGAGGCTTTCGGCCTCGAAGGTCTCCCCTTCCGTCAGCAGCGACACGGCGTCGTGGCTGTGCAGGCTTTCCTGATGACTTGCGATCACCCGGAAGTCGCCGATGCGGGGGTCGGCCAGGAACTGCGCCGCGAACAGGCGGGCGGCGTCCTCCACGAAGATCGGATGCGCGGCGTTGAGTTCCGCAAAGGCCTGCTCGTCCTCGCGCTTGACCATGACCTGCGTCTCGGTCGGCACCGCAAGGCGGGCCATGTCGATCATGTCCTCGAACCAGAGCCGTCCCTGCCCGGGCAGAACCTCCACCGACAGGCGCGCGACGGAGCGCTGGGCGTGGGGCACCGCAAGCTGGCCGCGCGTCTGGCGAGCGTGTTCGCTGAGTTCCAGCGAGCAAGGGCAGGTCGAAGCATAGACGTAGTCGAGGTGGAAGATCTTCTTCCTGACTCCGCCCTGATCCACGAGTTCGAGCGCGATGTCGTAATACTGAAAGCCCCAGAGCCCCGACCGCAGGCTGCGCACCTTGAGCGGGAAGCGGAAGCGCATCTGGATGCGGGCGTCGCAGGACCCCAGGTCGGCCTTGTAGCTGTCCAGCGCGCGTTCCATCACGTCGAAGGAAAACGTCTCCTCGGCGTATTGGTAGAAGCTGCGCATCAGGCGGGACATGTTGATGCCCTTCTTGCCCGCCTCAAGGCTCACGGTGCCGGTGACCGAGGTTTCGAGCAGAAGGTCCGCCCCGTCGCGGACGCGGAACCGGATGGGCAGGCGGAAGCCCGAGATGCCGACATGCTGGATCGGAGCCTTGGCCCCGCGGATCAGCGATTCGGGGCCGTTCTGAAGGTCAGGCAGCGTCGCACGGTAGAGCGCGTCGGGTGCAAAGGCGTCCGGGTAGGCGCGGGCGAGGTCGGGGTAGTTCGACACCTCGCGCCCCGGCAGCAGACGCGCGATGGCGGGGTCGAGGTCGGCGACCTCCTCCGGCGTGGCGCGGGCGGCCCAGCGGCGCAGGGCGGCCAGCGCGTCGGCGGCCTCCGTGCGCGAAAGCTCCCGGTCGAGGTCGGGCTGATGGAGGTTCATGGGTGCTTCCCCTGCGTCACACGCGGCCCCGTATATGGGGGCCGCATGACATCAGCGCAACGATACTCGCCTACTCGGCGGCGTCGCGGGCCGCTTGCGACCCCTGAGCGGCCTCAAGCGCCCCCAGGATGTCGGCGAGGAGATCCTCGGTGTCCTCGATCCCGCAGGAGAAGCGGACCAGACCCGGCGTGATGCCGAGGAGGTCCTTCTGCGCCTGCGGCAGCCGCTGGTGCGTGGTCGAGGCCGGGTGCGTCGCGATCGACTTGGCGTCGCCCAGGTTGTTGGAGATCACCGCGATCTGGAGCGCGTTGAGGAAGCGGAACGCCGCCTCGCGTGAACCGACATCGAAGCTCAGCACCGTGCCGCCCGATCCGGTCTGTTCCATGGCGACCGAATGCTGGGGATGGGAGGCGAGGCCGGGATAGATCACGCGGCCCAGCGCCGGGTGCCCTTCCAGCGCCTGCGCCAGCGCCAGCGCCGTCGCGGCCTGGGCGCGGACGCGGAGGTCCATCGTCTCCAACCCCTTGAGCATCATCCAGGAGGTGAAGGGCGACATCGCGCCGCCCGTATGCTTCATGTAGGGCTCCAGCACCTTGCGCACGAACTGCCTGGTGCCGAGCACGATGCCGCCCAGGGCCCGACCCTGCCCGTCCACGTGCTTCGTCGTGGAATAGACGACGACATCGGCCCCGAGCTCGACGGCGCGGGAGAAGACGGGCGTCGCGAAGACGTTGTCGGCGACCACGAGCGCGCCTTGCGCATGCGCGATCTCGGCCACGGCCTTGATGTCGATGACCTCCAGCGTGGGGTTCGACACGGTCTCGAAAAAGACGGCCTTGGTGCCCGGGCGCACGGCGGCGCGCCACTGGTCGAGGTCCGTGCCGTCGACGAAGGTCACCTCGACGCCGTAGCGGCGGAGCACATCTTCGAGGATGTAGAGGCAGGAGCCGAACAGCGCGCGCGACGACACGACATGGTCGCCCGCCCGCAGCATCGCGGTCAGCGCGCCCGACACGGCGGCCATGCCCGACGCCGTCGCGAATCCGTCCTCCGCGCCCTCGAGCTCCGCCATGCGCTGCTCGAACATGGAGGTGGTGGGGTTGCCGTAGCGGGCGTAGATGAACTCGTCCGGGCCGCATTCTACGAACCGCGCCTCGGCGGCCTCGGCGCTCTCGTAGACGAAGCCCTGGGTGAGGAAGATGGCCTCGCTCACCTCGCCGTACTGGCTGCGGCGGGTGCCTGCATGGACGGCCTTGGTGCGCTTCTTCCAGTCGGTCATGGTCCCGCTCCTCGTCATGTCGCGCGAAAGCGGGAAACCTCCCCACTTTAGCGGCTTGTTTAACGTGGCCCGCAATCAGGGTCGCCCAAATCGCCACACCGGCGGATTAGACCCGGGCCGCCCCTTGGTCAAGGCAAAGGCCAGAACAACGGATTAGGGAATAGGCAGCGATCCGTGTTACGCTTTCCCTTGCGATAGCAGGAGGCCCCGGGAAAGCACGAATGTCCGACAGCCGGTCCGGCCGCGGCGAAGCGGAACGAAACGAGGGGGTCGGCCGCAATGCCCTGTTGCAGCCCCTGACGGATTTCGATGCGACACTGAACCCCGCCCCGCGGGAGCCGGAGGACGACCGTGCCCTGGCCCGAATGCTGGCCGTCGCCTTCCTCCTGGGGCTCCTCATGATCGGGGGCATGGTGGCGCTGATCTGGCGGCTCGTGACCTGACGGGCCTCCTTGACGGGGGTCCTTGACGGGGGCCCTTGCCACGGCGCGATCCCCGGCCATCCTTGGCGGGACCCGAGGAAAGGACACGCGCATGGCCGCCCCCATCGAGCTGCATTACTGGCCCACGCCCAACGGCCACAAGATCACCATCGCCCTAGAGGAGATGGGCCTGCCCTACGAGGTTAAGCTCGTGGATATCGGCGCGGGCGAGCAGTTCCGGCCCGAGTTCCTTGCGATCGCGCCCAACAACCGGATGCCCGCGATCGTGGACCCGGAGGGGCCGGACGGGGCACCGGTCGCCATCTTCGAATCGGGAGCGATCCTCCAGTACCTCGCCCGCAAGACCGGGACCTTCTGCGGCCGGACCGAGCGGGAGCGGATCGCCGTGGACCAGTGGCTCATGTGGCAGATGGGCGGCGTGGGGCCCATGGCCGGGCAGGCGCACCACTTCCTGCACTACGCGCCGCAGATGGACCCGCCGCAGGTCCTTCCTTATGCGCAGGATCGCTACCGGCGAGAGGTCGGGCGGCTTTACGGCGTGCTCGACCGGCAGCTCGCGCAGACGGGCGCATTCGTCGCGGGTGATTTCTCCATCGCTGACATGGCGATCTACCCCTGGACGGCCGGGTGGGAGCGGCAGGAGCAGACACTCGACGACAAGCCGCACATGGCGCGGTGGCTTGAGGCCTGCGCGGCCCGGCCCGGGGTTCAGCGCGGCATGGTTGTCGCCGCCGACCGGCGCAGCACCGGAAAGATGAACGACAAAGAGCGCGAGACGCTGTTCGGCCGGCGCTAGGACCCGCCGGATACTACCTACAAATGGAGACGTTTCCGAAATCTTAATTCTTTGGGGCTAGCCTGCCGACCTCTCCGCAGCCCCAGAGGACCCCATGCGCCACCGTGAGTTACGTTTCCCCTCCGACACCGACCTCGTCCTTTTGTCGGGGGGCGTGACGCATCGCGTCCGCTTCCTCAACATCAGCACGACGGGCGCCAAGATCGAAGGGGCCGACCGTCTCGTGCGCGACTCGCTGGTCGAGTTCGGCTACCAGGGCGCGCGGTTCCGGGCGCGGGTGGTCTGGTCGGACGACCTTCAGTCGGGCGTCCGCTTCACCCCGCCCCTGTCGCAGGCCGAATTGGCCGGGCTTCGCGGCCAGGGCCGCCAGGGGATCGGCGGCTGGGTCCAGGGCGGCCCCCAGCGCTTCCGCGAACTGGCCTGAGCCGGGGTCACTCCGTGGCTTCGTCCTGGATCAGGAAACGCTGAAGGGCGACGATCTGGACCCAGAGGAACACCATGGTCACCCCTGGAAAGGCAAATGTTTCCAGGGTGACCCATAGCTCCGTCGACTGGGTGCGCCAGATGACCTCGTTGGCGACGGCCAGCACGGCGAAGAGCAGCGTGAGCCTTCGGGTGAGGATCATCCAGCCTTCGTGCTTCATGGGCAGAAGCTCCCCCATCACCCATTCGAGCGGGGACCCCCCCCTCAGCAACCCCGCCCCGAGGATGATCGTGAAGATCCCGTAGACGATGGTCGTCTTCATCTTGAAGAAGCTCTCGTCGTTGAACCACGCGGTCAGGCCCCCGAACACCACCACCATGAGGGCGGTGAAGACCTGCATCCGCGAGAGCTTCCCCGTGAGCAACCAGAGCACGCCCATCGCGGCCAGCAGCACCGGCACGAAGATGAGCGTGGCGATGATGAAGCCTGAATATTCCGCCCCCCCGAGGACGAAGGTCCTCTCCTTGAGGCGGAGATAGACGAGGAAGAACAGGAGCGTGGGCCCGAGTTCGAGCACCTGCTTGAGGACGGGGTTGACGGGTCTGGCGCTCATGACAGTTTTGTGAAGGCTCCATGACAGCCACGGACAAAGGCGGCCCGATCAGTCTGGCCGCCTATGGGTGTGGGCACAAGGACCCGAACGACAAGATGGAGTGACGATGCGCGACGTGATTGCCCAGGAACTGACAGGAACCTTCCAGACCGTGCCGTTTGGGGTCGCGCTCGTGCGCATCCTCGCATCGCTGATCCTCGCTGGGGTGATCGGGGCCGAAAGGGAATGGCGCCAGCGGCCCGCGGGCCTGCGGACGCACATGCTCGTGTCCCTCGCCGCCTGTCTTTACGTGATCGTGGGCCGGGAGATGGTGAACATCGACTTCGTTGGGACTGACGGGGAGATGCGGGCCGATCCTCTCCACCTGATCGAGGCGGTGACGGCGGGGGTCGCGTTCCTTGTGGCCGGGATCATCTTCACCTCGGGCGGCAAGGTGCAGAACGTCACCACGGGGGCCTCGCTCTGGCTCACCGGGGCGATCGGGCTCGCGGTGGGCGCGGGGCAGATCCCCCTCGCGGCGCTGGCGACGGGGATGGTGCTGCTGGTGCTGCTGCTCGTGAGCGCGATGGAAAAGCCGGGTGACAAGGGCGATCCGGGGGATTGACTCCCTACCACCGGCCTCCGGCGAACCCTATGACCGGGGTGCCGCCCCGATGCGCCCTAGCGGGTGCCTTCAGACGAACGCCCCAGTCAGCGCCCGGGCAAAGTCCTCCGGGTCGAAGGGCTGAAGGTCGTCGATCTGCTCGCCCACGCCGATGGCATGGATCGGCAGGCCGAACTTGTCCGCAAGCGCCACCAGCACGCCGCCCTTCGCGGTCCCGTCAAGCTTGGTCATCACGAGGCCCGTCACGTCGGCGATCCTGCGGAAGATCTCCACCTGGCTCAGCGCGTTCTGGCCCGTGGTCGCATCCAGCACCAGAAGCGTGTTGTGCGGCGCCGTGGGGTCCTTCTTGCGGATCACGCGGACGATCTTGGCCAGCTCCTCCATGAGGTCCTGCCGGTTCTGGAGCCGGCCCGCCGTGTCGATGAGGAGGAGGTCCGCCCCGTCCCGCGCCGCCCGCTCCATAGCCTCATAGGCCAGCGAGGCCGGGTCCGACCCCTGCGCGGCGGTCAGCACCGGCACGCCCGCCCGCTGCCCCCAGACCTGAAGCTGCTCCACCGCCGCGGCGCGGAACGTGTCCCCCGCAGCGATCACGACGGTCTTGCCAGCCGCGCGGAACTGGGAGGCGAGCTTGCCGATGGTCGTCGTCTTGCCCGACCCGTTGACGCCCACGACCAGCACCACCTGCGGCTTGTTCGGGAAGAGCGGCATGGGGCGGGCCACGCTTTCCATGATCCGCGCGACCTCCTGCGCCAGGATGTCCTTGATCTCCGGCACGGACAGGCGGCGGCCCATGCGCCCCTCGGCGAGGTTGGCGGTCACGCGCAGCGCCGTCTCCACCCCCATGTCGGAGGCGACGAGAAGGTCCTCGATCTGCTCCAGCATCGCGTCATCGAGCGTCCGGCGCGGGACCTCGACCTCCTCCCGTCCGAACAGGCGGCCGAGCAGGCCCGGACGCGCAGCAGCGGGCGCCTCCACGGGCGGCGGAACCGGCGCGGGCGTCACGAGGGAGGGGACCGGGTCCGGCGCGGCGGGGGCCTGCGTTTCGGCTGGCGCGTCCCCGCCTTCGGCGACGATGGCCTCAAGCCCCTCGTCGAGCTTGGAGGAGCTCTTGAAGAGACGGTCCTTGAGCTTGCCGAAGAAGGACATGGGAACCCCAACATTGCGTCCCCGTCAGGTAATCCTTTGCGCGGGGCTTGCAAAGGCAAGGATGTCGGTCTGTTTCGGCGGGGCTGGCGCGAGGGGCGCGGCTCTGGCAGGCTCCCCCCCATGCGCGCGCTTCTCCTTCTCTTTCTCCTCGCCACTCCCGCCGCCGCCCAGGACCCGGTCACGGCCGAGGAGTTCGAGGAACTGGTCGAGGGCCGGACCCTCACCTACGGCGCGGAGGGCGACCCCGCCTACGGAATCGAGCTATACCGCCCGAACCGCCGCGTCACCTGGGCTTTCCTCGGCACGGACCAATGCCTCGAAGGCACGTGGTACCCCGAGGGGCCTGCCGACTCCCCCGCCATCTGCTTCGTCTACGTGGACGACCCGGAGCCGCAATGCTGGCGCTTCTTCCGCGAGGGCGAGGGGCTGCGGGCCGAGTTCCTGAACGACGGCGGGTCGACCGTGCTCTACGAACTGATCGAGGAGGATGCGGGCCTCGTCTGCGGCGGGGTCGGCGTTTGAGGGTTGCGGCCCTTCTGCTGCTCCTCGCTACCCCTGCCATGGCCGAAGTGCCGGGCGGCGACTGGATCCCCCTCGGCCCCGAGGAGTTCGAGGCGCTGGTGGAGGGCCGGACGCTCACCTACGCGCCCGAGGGTGGAGAGGTCTGGGGCGTGGAGCGCTTCGAGCCCGGACGCCGCGTGACCTGGATGCGCCTTGACGGGGAGTGCCTGAAGGGGCGCTGGTTCCCTGACGGCACGTCCGACGCCCCGCAGGTCTGCTTTTCCTACGAGGACGGCAGCGGCCCCTTCTGCTTCCTGTTCTACCGGGACGGCGAGGCCATCCTGTCCACCGCCCTAGACGGCAGTGACCCAGAACTCTCCACAGACGCAGCGCCGGACCTCGCGGGCCTCAGTTGCGACTGGCTCGGGGCCTGACCTAAAGCAGGCTGCCCTGTTCGGGCGGGGGCTCCGTGGCCTTCCGCTTGGGGGCGGAGGGGCGCTGGCCCACGGCGTGGCGGCCATCGGCGAATTCGATCTCCAGCGACGACGCGCGGGACGCGGCCTCCGCCGTGGTGACGACCTCTCCATCGGCCCGGACTACGGCAAACCCGCGCTCCAGCGTCTTGCGGTAGCTCAGCGATTCGTTCACCCGGTCGAGCCCCGCCAGTACGTCGCGCAGCCGCGCGATGCGGGCCAGCGGCAGGTCGGGCGTGACAAGGCGCGCGACGCGGGCGAAGTCCTCGCCCGCTTCCATCAGCGGACGGCGCACGGCGGGGGCGAGGCGGGGCGTCCAGAAGGACAGCCGCTCGGCCTTGTCCCGGCGGCGCTGCAGGAACAGCGGGTCGAGCCGGGGCGCGGTCGCCGCGAACCGGGCCGCCGGGCCCACCAGCGCCCGCCCCGCCCCAAGGTCGAGCCGCCGCGACAGGTCCGCAAGCCGGCGCGACCTGTCCTCGATCCGCTGGCCCAGCGCGGGGTCAAGGCTCCGCTCGGCCTCCCCCAGACGGCGGCGGCCATCCCGGACCGCGCGGGTGAGCACGCCCGTCCCGATCCGCAGGTCGGCCAGCTGCACCCGCCGCCTCTCGGTCACGCTGCGGAGCGCACGGGGCAGACGGTCGCCCAGGAAGTCCAGCCGTTGCTGGGCCTGCGCCACGATCACGTCGCCCCGGGGAAGGGCACGCGCGAGGTCGCCCAACCGTTGACGCCGCAGGCCCACGCCCTGACGCAGCGCACGGGACGCCCGCGCGCCCAGCATCGCCGTCCGCTCCACAAGCTCGCCGCGGACCGGGACCGCCATCTCGGCCGCCGCAGTGGGCGTGGGCGCGCGCAGGTCGGCGGCGAAGTCGCAGAGCGTCGTGTCCGTCTCGTGCCCCACGGCAGAGATGACGGGAATGCGCGACCCCGCGACGGCGCGTACCACGGCCTCTTCGTTGAAGCCCCACAGATCCTCGATGGAGCCGCCGCCGCGCGCGACGATCAGCAGGTCGGGGCGCGGGATCGGCCCGCCCAGGGGCAGCGCGTTGAACCCCATGACCGCGCGGGCGACCTCGGGCGCGCAGGCCTGCCCCTGCACGGCCACGGGCCAGACGAGCACCGTCCGGGGAAATCGGTCCCGCAGGCGGTGGAGGATGTCGCGGATCACCGCGCCCGAAGGCGAGGTCACGACCCCGATCACGTCGGGCAGGAAAGGGATCGGCTTCTTGCGGTCGGCGTCGAAGAGCCCCTCCCCCGCGAGCTTCTTCCGGCGCGCCTCCAGCTGCGCCATCAGCGCCCCGGCCCCGGCGGGCACGAGGTCGTCCACGATCATCTGGTACTTGGACTGACCCGGAAACGTCGTGAGCCGCCCCACGGCCACCATCTCCAGCCCTTCCTCAGGCCGGGCGGTCAGCCGCGCGGCCTGCCCCTTCCAGGCGACGGCGGCGAGGACGGAGTTCCCGTCCTTGAGGTCGAAGTACAGGTGCCCGGAGGCGGGCCGCGACACGCGCCCGATCTCCCCCCGGACGCGGACGGCGGCGAACTCCCCCTCCACCATGCGCTTCACCGCGCCCGAGATCTCGGACACCGTGAACTCGGGCGTGTTGGAACGGCGCGGGGGCGCGTCGTCGTCGTCGAGGAGGTCCATCCGGGCGTCCTTGTGCGGTCCGAGGGAGCACCCTAGAACGCCCCGCGAACGAGGCCAAGCCATGGGGCGCGCATGAACATCCTGATCCTGGGCGGCGGGGGCCGCGAACATGCGCTGGCCTGGGCCGTGAAGCAGAACCCGAAATGCGACCGGCTGATCGCCGCGCCGGGCAATCCCGGCATCGCCCAGATCGCGGAATGCGCGGCCCTCGACATCCTGGACGGCGACGCGGTCGCGGCCTTCTGCGGAGAGAACGCGGTGGACCTCGTGATCGTGGGGCCCGAGGCGCCGCTCGCCGCAGGCGTGGCCGACCGTCTGCGCGAGGCCGGGGTTCTGGTCTTCGGCCCCTCGCGCGAAGCGGCGATGCTGGAAGCGTCAAAGGCCTTCACCAAGGCGGTCTGCGACGCCTGCGGCGCGCCCACGGCCCGCTACGCCCGCTTCGATGACCTCGCCTCCGCCCGCGCCCATGTCGAGGCCGAGGGCGCGCCCATCGTCGTCAAGGCCGACGGCCTTGCGGCGGGCAAGGGCGTGACCGTCGCCGCGACGGTGGACGAGGCGCTGGCCGCGCTCGATGCCGTCTTCGCCGATGGCCAGGGCAGCGTCGTGATCGAGGAGTGCCTGACCGGCGAGGAAGCGTCGTTCTTCATCCTTTGCGACGGGGAGGAGATGCTTCCCATCGGCACCGCCCAGGACCACAAGCGCGTGGGCGAGGGCGACACCGGCCCCAACACCGGCGGCATGGGCGCCTACTCCCCCGCCCCCGTCCTGTCCGAGGCCGTCGCCCGGCGCGCCCTTG
>CADCUU010000252.1 GCA_902805995.1 uncultured Rubellimicrobium sp. | reverse complement strand
TGCCGCCCATCGCATCCTCGATGGTCCCCATGACGAAGCAGTTGAACAGCGTCACCGCCCGCCCGGCCCCGGCCCCCGCCACGATCCGCCCCGCGGGAAGGAAGCGGAACCCCTCCAGCGCGCCGTAGAACCGGTCCTCCCATGTCTCGGGCTCCGCTTCCACCGAGGCCAGCGCCCGCGCCACGCGTCGCCACGTGTCCTCCACCGTCAGGTCCAGCGGCGCGCCGTCCGGCCCCTTGAGCCGGTATTTCATGTCCCAGATCGACTCGGAGATCGGCGCGAGGAAGCGGCTGGGCAGCGGGGATTGGTCGTTCGCCATAGGGGACTCCGGCAGCAGCACGGGCCCCATGGTGGGGCCCGCCCGGGAATGGGTCAACAAGATGTGGGATCGCGCCCCTTGCGGGCAAGCGGCACGGCCCGCATGTTGCCGCCGCCCGGGGGGCGCGTGAACGGAGGACGGGGATTGGCGGGGCTGCACCTGATGAAGCTGTCGGTCGGGACCGACGACGTATCCGACCTCGCCCGCTGGCAGTCCGGCCCGGGCCGAGAGCCCGACGGCCTCCCGCGCCACGTCACCCGAATGTGGCCCAAGCGCGAGGAGGAGCTTCTTGACGGCGGCTCCATCTACTGGACGATCAAGGGCGTGATCCTGTGCCGCCAGCGCGTCGTGCGGCTGGAGGAGGTCCGGCGCGAGGACGGCATTCCCCGCTGCGCCCTGATCCTCGACCCCACGCTCGTCCGCGTGACCCCCACGCCCCGCCGCCCCTTCCAAGGCTGGCGCTACCTCCCCGCCGCCGACGCCCCTCGCGACCTCGGTGACTTCAGCGAAGGCGAGGAGGAGCTGCCCCCCAAGCTGTCCATGGCGCTGGCGGAGTTCGGCGTGGTCTGGGGCGCCGCGCCGAAACGGTAGTTCAGCCGCCGATCCATCGCACACGGGCAGTTGGGCCCTTCGGCTCAAGGTCGTAAAGATCCGGCCTCGTCATCATGTAGGCCCGCCAGTTCCCGCCGGGTGGCGGAGCTATTCCCTGCGCCGACAGCAGCGAGCCCATATCCTTCATCGGTTTTCCGATCTGTTTCCGCCCAATGGCTTGCCGCAGGCGAAGATCGAGGTCCGACATGACGGGGGTGGGACGCGGCGTATCCTGCACCGCCGATGAAAGCAGCGTGAACTCGGAGCATGCTGCCCGCCAAGCTTCCGGCGACTTCGATGTTCCGAGCCCCAGAACAGGCAGCCCCTGCTCCCGCAGCCAACACGCGAGATGGGAGAAGTCGCGGTCGTCTGACGCGATGACGAACTGGTCGAAGGCTCCCCGGCAGGCCGCCTCCGCCGCTTCGATGCATAACAGGAGATCGGTTCCGTTCTTGGCCCCGGCGACTCGGACGGCCCGAAAACCCAGGGCCTCGTCCCACCCCTTGGGACCCGCCTCCGCCGCATAGACCCGCCGCAGGTCCACGCGCCCAAGGCGCCCCGCTGCTTCAAGGATTGCCGTGGACAGCGATGGTGGCAGATTGTCCCCGTCCACGAACAGGGCGACCCGACCGACGCCTGCCGCTTGGCGTGTCATCCTGACCGGCTGGTAGTCCATGATGCTCTCTCACCCGAATGGCAGGATGCTGCCCGGGAAAGCCGGAGCGGATCAAGCCTCGGAAGGCCCGGAGCGAGGAGTTCGCAAAGGTCCCCGCAGAAGGGCCTACACCCCCAGCACCCCCTTCAACCGCCCCAGCACCGCCATCTCCGCCTCCCCCCAGGTCGCACCCTTGCTCCGGAACAGCGTCGCCTGGCTCGCATGGATCAGCCCGTCGCCCAGCACCTTGAGGCCGTTCGCACGCAGTGTCTCGCCGGTGGAGGTGATGTCGGCGATCGCTTCGGCGGTCTCTCCGCGCACGGCGCCCTCCGTGGCGCCCTGGCTGTCCACGAGGAGGTAGTCCGCAACCCCCCGCGACCGCAGGAAGTCGCGGGTCAGGCGGTGATACTTGGTCGCGATCCGCAGCCGATGCCCGTGTGCGCGCCGGAACGCCGCGCAGGCGTCGTCGAGGTCGTCGAGCGTGTCCACGTCCACCCAGAAGCGCGGCACGGCGATCACCACGTCGGCCCCCCCGAAGCCCATGGGCGCGATCTCCTCCACCCGGTCCTCCCAGGCGGCGACCTTCTCGCGCACGAGGTCCGATCCGGTCACGCCCAGATGAATGCGCCCGGCCTCCAACTCGCGCGGGATCTCTCCGGCGGAGAGGAGCACGGGCTCCAGCCCCTCCCAGTCGGAGCGCGCGGAATACTCCCGCTCGCCCCCGGCGCGGCCCAGCGCGATGCCTCGCCCCGCGAACCAGCCGAAGGCATCCTCCATGAGCCGCCCCTTGGACGGCAGGCCCAGCCGCAGCGTCATCGCGCACCCTCCCGGAGCCGCAGCACAAGCTCGGGCCGGATGACCCCGCCCACGGCTGGCACAACCCGCCCGCGCCCGAGCACCCGCGTCAGCGCGTCGTAGCGCCCCCCCGTGGCGACGGGCGGCAGGTCGGGCCGGGCGGCGGCGAAAAGCCCGAAGACGAAGCCGTCGTAGTATTCCAGCGTCGTGCGCCCGAAGCTGCCCTCGAATCCAACCTCCCCCACGGCGACGCCGCGCCGCTCCAACGCCTCCACCCGCCGCTCCAGCCGATAGATCGCGGGGCCGAGGCCCGGCGCGTCCTGCCCGAGCTTTCCAAGGGTCTCCAAGGCCTCGGGCACGGGTGCGGCCAGCGACAGGAGGTGGCCGATCAGCGCGACCTCCTCGGCGGGCAGCGGCGGGGCGGCGGCCTCCCCCCGGAGGAGGGACAACCGCGCCTCGATCTCGGCCCGGCTCCGCAACCCGATCTCGGGCCCGGCATCGGCGAAGGGGTCGGCGCGGGCGAGCAGCGCGGCCCGCCCCTCGGGCAGCGCGGTCAAACCCGCATAGCGGTCAAGCAGCGCCCGGAACCGCTTGGGCCGCCAGACATGCCGGCGAAGCTGCGCCTTGCGGCCCGGCGTGGTGGACAGCCCGTCCACCGCCGCAAGGAGGAGGCCTATATCGCCCATCGCCGCCCGCAGATGCAAGTCGGGCAGCGCCGAAGACAGGGCGGCGAAGACCTCCGCGTCCGCCTCGGCCGGGTCGCGGCCGCCGAACAGCTCGAATCCCACCTGGAGGTATTCGGAGGGGCGCGAGGGGTCGGCCCCCTCCTGCCGCCGGAAGACCTCGCCCGCATAGGCGTAGCGGGCGGGGTCGAGGCCCGCCTCCATGTGCATCCGGACCACCGGCACGGTGAAGTCCGGGCGCAGCATCATCTCGCCCCGGGCGGGGTCCTGGGTGACATAGGCGCGCGCGCGGATGTCCTCGCCATAAAGGTCGAGGAGCTCCTCGGCGGGCTGGAGGATCGCGGCCTCGACCTCCTCTGCACCTTGGGCGCAGAGGTGGGCGAGAAGGCGTTGTGCCTCGGCCCGGGCGGCCTTCTGGGCGGGAAGGGTCACTGGCCGAGCAGCCGCTTGAGGTGCGCGACCAGATCGGCGCGCGCGACCTCGGCCTGGGCGGGCCGGTCCTTCCATTCCTCAAGGCTCGCGGTCTGGGCGGCCTGCGCCCCGGCCACGAGGTCCTTGACCTGCACGACCCCCCTCGCCTTCTCGTCGGAGCCTTCGATGATGGCGAAGGGCGCGCGGCGGCGGTCGGCGTATTGCATCTGGGCGCCGAACTTCTTTGGGTTGCCGAGATAGACCTCGGCGCGGATGCCGGCGTTGCGCAGGTCCGCGACGATGGCGAAGTAATCGGCCATGCGGTCGCGATCCATGACGGTCACGACCACGGGGCCCGGCTCCTCCGCCTGGGCGCGGCCCTTGGCGCGGAGCGCGGCGAGAAGGCGGTCCACGCCGATCGACACGCCGGTCGCGGGCACGGCCTCTCCGGTGAAGCGCTTGACGAGGTCGTCGTAGCGCCCGCCCCCCGCGACGGAGCCGAACTGGCGGGGCTTGCCGTCCTCGCCCAGGATCTCGAAGGTCAGCTCCGCCTCGAAGACGGGGCCGGTGTAGTAGCCGAGGCCCCGGACCGTGGCGGGGTCGAGGAGGACGCGTTGGCCGTAGCCCCCGGCGTCCAGAAGCTCGGCCATCTGGGACAGTTCCGCGAGGCCCTGCGCGCCGGCCTGAGTCTGGCCGCAGAGGGCGGCGAGGTTGGAGAGGGTGGCCGCGGCGTCCTGCCCACGGGCCTGGGTGAAGCCGATCACGATCTCGGCCTGATCGG
>CADCUU010000251.1 GCA_902805995.1 uncultured Rubellimicrobium sp. | reverse complement strand
GAGCGGCGCGGTCAGGTCGTAGCGGAGCGCGAGCCAGTCGTCTTCCTCCTTCCAGGCGAAGACGCCCTCGTTCGGGCGGTCCACGTCGGGGAGGAATTTTCCAAGGGCCTCGACGGTCTCCACGGCGCTCGTTTCCAGCGCCTCGAAGCCGTAATGGCGGTAGACCCCGGCGATGCGGTCGAGCATGGCGGCGCGTTCCGTCACCTCGGCGCCGAAATAGTCGCGGAAGCCCTTGGGCGTTTCGGCCCGGGGGCGGCGGGGGGTCTTGTCGTCCTTGGCCATGGCTGGGGTCCCTTCGTGCGGCGTCCGCTTAGCGCAGGCGGCGCGCGGCGGCAACGGCGGGGTCTGGCGACAGGACGGGCGACGGGTCTGGACAGGGGCGCGCGGCTGGGGCTTCCTGCGCGCATGGACCTGACCCCCCTTGAGGAACGCCTCGCCCACCTTCTCCGCGCCGTGGACGACCTGTCGGACACCGTGGCCCGGCAGGAGCGCGAGATCGCATTGCTGACCCGCCGCGTCGCCATGCTCATGGAGCGGGAGGCCGACCGGGAGGCGCAGGCGCTGCGCGAGGTGCCGATCGATCGGCCGCCCCATTGGTGAGGCGCAAGGCTGGTGCGGTCGGGGGAAGGTCATGCCGATTCTCCGGGGTTCGGGATCAGCATGCCTGCGCGGGATTAACGAAGTCTTAGGCCAACGGGCGTTGCGTGGGGGCTGAGAATTCGCTTGCGGCGAGGTGCCAGCGCCACGGCGCTAGGGATGCGCCGGGGCGATGGAGGGCGGGAACGGAGATGGAGGGGGACGGCCCCTGCCCCTTCGGGCTCAGACCTCCTCCACCTCCAGCACGCCCGGCAGGGACCGAAGAGCGCGGCGGATCTGGGGGGTGACGGGCCAGCCGTCTCCGACATCGATCTCCACCTCGCCCGGGAGGGAGGGGTCGAGGAGGAGGAGCGTCACGGGACCGCCCCGGGCGCGCTTCGCGGCCTCCTTGGCCTGGGCGAGGACGCTGGCAACCGCCGGAAGAGCTTCCTCGGCCTGGACGAAGACCCGCAGGCCCGCGCCCGCGCCCTGCACGACCTCGTCGATGGGGGTGACGCCCCGGCCTGTCAGGCGAAGCTGGTCCCCCTCGGCAGTGCATTCGACCTGGATCACGACGCGCATCCCAGGGTCGAGATGCGGGCGGCCCGCCTCAAGCGCCTCGCTGAAGAGCGTGACCTCGAACTGGCCGGTGGGGTCGGACATGGAGACGAAGGCGAAGCGGTTGCCGCGGGCGGACTTGCGCTCCTGCCGGGCGGCGACGACGCCCGCGATCTTGGCGACGAAGGGGCCGTCCTGCACGCGCAGGGACACCTCGTCGTAGGTCATGACCTTTTGGCGCTTGAGGATGGGCAGGTGGTCGTCGAGGGGGTGGCCGGTGAGGTAGAAGCCCACGGCCTTGAACTCCTCGGCCAGACGCTCGGGCGCGTCCCAGTCGGGGGTGTTGGGCAGGCGCGGCTCGGGCAGGTCGGCCCCGGCCTCGCCGAAGAGGGACACCTGGGAGGAGGCCTTCTGCTCGTGGACGGCGGCGGAATAGGCCACCAGCGCGTCGAGCCCTTCGCAGACGCGGCGGCGATTGGGGTCGAGCTGGTCGAAGGCTCCGGCGCGGGCCAGCATCTCCAGCGGGCGCTTGCCGACCTTCTTGAGGTCCACGCGGCGGGCCATGTCGAAGAGCGTGGCGAAGGGACGGCCCCCCCGCCCTGCCACGATCAGGTCCATCGCGGCGAGGCCCACGTTCTTGAGCGCGCCGAGACCATAGACCAGCTTGCCGTTGTCGACGCTGAAGAGCGCCTGGGAGCGGTTCACGCAAGGCGGGCTCCACGGGATGCCGAGCTTCTTGCGGACCTCCTGGAAGTAGACGGCGAGCTTGTCGGTGAGGTGGAGGTCGCAGTTCATCACGCCCGCCATGAACTCGACGGGGTGGTTCGCCTTGAGCCAGGCGGTCTGGTAGCTGACCACGGCGTAGGCCGCGGCGTGGGACTTGTTGAAGCCGTAGTTCGCGAACTTCTCCAGAAGGTCGAAGACCTCGCCGGCCTTTTCCTTGGTGACGCCGTTGGCGGTGGCGCCCGCGATGAACTTGGGGCGCTCCTTGGCCATCTCCTCGGGGATCTTCTTGCCCATGGCGCGGCGCAGCAGGTCCGCGCCGCCGAGGGAGTAGCCCGCCATGACCTGGGCGATCTCCATCACCTGTTCCTGGTAGACGATGATCCCCTGCGTTTCCTTGAGCACGTGGTCGATGGTCGGGTGCAGGGGCTCCAGCGGGCGCTGGCCGTTCTTGACCTCGCAGTAGACCGGGATGTTCTCCATGGGCCCCGGGCGGTAGAGCGCCACGAGGGCCACGATGTCCTCGATGCAGGTGGGGCGCATGCGTTTCAGCGCGTCCATCATGCCCGAGGATTCCACCTGGAACACGGCGGCGGTGCGGGCGGCGGCGTAAAGTTCGTAGGTGCGGGCGTCGTCGAGGGGGATGGCGCCGATGTCGTTCTCGGTCCCCGGGGCGGGGTCGTAGAGCTGGGTGCCGTCGGCAGCGATATGGAGGTCGCGCGTCTTGCGGATGAGGTTCACCGCGTTGTCGATCATGGTGAGCGTCTTGAGGCCCAGGAAGTCGAACTTCACGAGGCCCGCCTGCTCCACCCACTTCATGTTGAACTGGGTCGCGGGCATGTCGTCGGTGCCCGCCGCGCGGTAGAGCGGCACGAGTTCGTCCAGCGGACGATCCCCGATCACCACGCCCGCGGCATGGGTGGAGGCGTTGCGCAGGAGCCCTTCGAGCTGTTCCGCGTAGGTGAGGCAGCGCTTGACCACCTCCTCCTCTCGCATCGCCTCGCGCAACCTGGGCTCGTCGGCCAGGGCCTTGGTGATGGAGACGGGCTTCACGCCTTCCATCGGGATCATCTTGGACAGGCGGTCCACCTGTCCGTAGGGCATCTGGAGCACCCGGCCCACGTCGCGCACGGCGGCCTTGGACAGCATCGCGCCGAAGGTGATGATCTGGCCGACCTTGTCAGCGCCGTAGCGGTCGCGGACGTATTCGATAACCTTTTCGCGCCGGTCCATGCAGAAGTCGATGTCGAAGTCGGGCATCGACACGCGTTCGGGGTTCAGGAACCGCTCGAACAGCAGGGAATAGCGCAGCGGGTCGAGGTCGGTGATGGTGAGCGCATAGGCCACGAGGCTGCCCGCGCCCGAGCCCCGGCCCGGGCCGACGGGAATACCCTGCGACTTGGCCCATTTGATGAAGTCGGCCACGATCAGGAAGTAGCCGGGGAAGCCCATCTGCTCGATGATGCCAAGCTCGAAGGCGAGGCGCGCCTCGTAGGTCTCCACCGGGGCGGCGTGGGGGATGACCTTCAGGCGCGCGGCGAGGCCTTCCTGGGCCTGGCGGCGAAGTTCCACGACCTCGTTGTCGGCGAAGCGGGGGAGGATCGGCTTGCGCTTGGGGACCTTGAAGGCGCAGCGGCGCGCGATCTCCACGGTGTTGTCCAGCGCCTCGGGGAGGTCGGCGAAGAGGGCCTCCATCTCCTTCTGGGACTTGAAGTAGTGCTGGGGCGTCAGGCGGCGGCGCGGGCCGGTCTGGTCCACATAGGCCCCCTCGGCGATGGCGAGGAGCGCGTCATGCGCCTCGTATAGACCGTCCTGGGGGAAATAGACGTCGTTCGTCGCGACCAGCGGCAGGTCGAGTGCGTAGGCAAGTTCGAGCGTGGGCCGTTCGGTGATCCGCTCCGCGTCGGGGAGGCCGCCGTCGATGGGATGGCGCTGGAGCTCGACGTAGAGGCGGCCGGGGTAGAAGCCGGCCATGCGGCGCAGAAATTCTTCGGCCTTCCCGCGCTGCCCGGCCTGGAGGAGGCGTCCCACGGGGCCGTCCGGCCCGCCGGAGAGGCAGATCAGGCCGGCGGAATGCTTCTCCAGGTCCGCGAGGGTGACCTGCGGCAGCCCGTCGCCGTTCGTGTCGTGGAGATGGGCGCAGGAGTTGAGCTTCATCAGGTTCATCCACCCCGACTCGCTCTGGGCGAGGAGGACGACGGGCGCGGGGCGGTAGGGCTGGCGGCCGGGCTCGGGCGGGAGGTAGCAGAGGTCGAGCTGCGCGCCGATGATGGGCTGGATCCCGGCCTTGGACGCGTAGTCCGAGAATTCGAGCGCGGCGAACATGGCGTTGCTGTCCGTCAGCGCCACGGCGGGCATCCCCCCCTCGGCCGCGAGCTTG
>CADCUU010000250.1 GCA_902805995.1 uncultured Rubellimicrobium sp. | reverse complement strand
CTCCGCCCGGATCGAGGAGGAGATCGCCCAGCTTACGCCCGAGGAGCAGGTGGAGTTTCTCGAGACCATGGGGCTGGAGGAGGCCGGGCTCGACCGGCTGATCCGCGCGGGCTACGAGCTTCTGCACCTCCAGACCTACTTCACCGTGGGTCCCAAGGAGGCGCGGGCCTGGACGATCCCGCAGGGGACGCTCGCGCCGCAGGCCGCCGGGGTCATTCACGGCGATTTCGAGAAGGGCTTCATCCGGGCCGAGACCATCGCCTACGACGACTATGTGGCCCTTGGCGGCGAGGCCGCGGCGCGGGACGCGGGCAAGCTGCGGGCGGAAGGGAAGACCTACCTCGTCAAGGACGGGGACGTGATGCACTTCCTGTTCAATACTTGAGCGAGGACCAGCGAACCTTCCGGGGACGGTTCGCCCGAGCAAACGATGCGCCGCTAGGCGCGGCGGCCACGACCCTTGGAATGCTCGGGGCTGGTGCCCGCTGCTCGGACATTGGGCAGACGCGCGCCTGGGTCAGCCCCTTGGCGGAACCCGCTCGAACAGGTGCTCGTAGCGCAGGACCAGGCCGTCGGCATCCACCGTCAGGTCCGCCTCGAACCCCTTCGACAGGCCGAGATCCACAAAACGCAGTCGCCCCGGCCCCTGGCGGTCGTAGCGCTGGCACGACCGGGCTACGGTAAGGGCCGGGCCGTCGATGAAGGCGGTGTCGAGCGTGAGGCTCTGCCCCGGCTCGGGTGGCGTCCGGCGGATTGGGAAGGTGTTGCAGAAGGGAGTGACGGACAGGTCCGGCTCCTCTGCCCCGTCGAGGTCGGGGCGGGGCGCGCCGTTCACCTGCCAGCCCGCATCCGATCGCTCGAGACGGAGAAGGCCGTGGCCCTCGCTGTTCCACCGCTCAACCGTAACCGAAAGGGCGCGCCAGTCGGGGCTGAGATGCCAGCGGTGGTCAAGGCGGAAGCCCCCCTCTTCGGTGCAGAGCACGGTCGACTCGGCCGTGATGCCGTCTGGCCTGCGCATCAGTTCGAGCCGTTCGAGGCCATGGCAGTCGGTTCGCCGCCAGAAGAGGATCGTGGGAGTCACGGGCCGGTCGCTCCTAGTTCTATCGCCCTCGGCGCTGAGAGTTCAGCTTTCCTTCTCGGTCGTGAAGGCCAGCGGAAAGCCAGCGCTCGCGCCCATGTCGGTGGCCTGCCTGGCCTTCGTCTCCGCGACCTCCTGCGTGTAGACGGCGACGACGCAGGCGCCCTTGCGATGGGCGGTGAGCATCACGCCCAGCGCCTCGCCCTCGGTCATGCGGAACACGGCCTTGAGGACCGCGATGACGAAGTCGCGCGGCGTGTAGTCGTCGTTGAGCAGGATGACCTTGTAGAGCTTGGGCCGCTCGGTCCTGGTCTCGGGCTTGGGCAGGAGCTTGAAGTCGGGCATGGCCGCGTCGTCCCCGTGACGTGGTCCGGTCAGCATCAAGATAGCGCCCGCTTGCGAGGTGCGAAAGGGCCGGGCGGTCACGCTGCCATGAGCCGCTCCAGATGCTCCCGCGCGGCCACGAGGTCTTGGCGGAAACGCTCCGTCTCCATTTCCCTCGCGACGGGGTCGGGGAGGCGGAGGAGGAAACTCGGATGGACCGTCAGGAAGACGGGCAGGCCGCCCGGCCCGTCCTCGATGCTGCCGCGGCGCTTGAGGATCCCTTCGCGCGAGCCGGTGAGGCTTTCGGCGGCGGAGGCGCCGAGGGCCACGACGAGCCGGGGCTTCACCAGCGTGAGTTCCTGCGACAGCCACGTGCGGCAGGCGGAGATCTCGCCACCGGAGGGGCTGGCATGGATGCGACGCTTGCCCTTTAGAGTGTACTTGAAGTGCTTGACGGCGTTGGTGAGAAAGGCCCGGCGCCGGTCGATGCCCGCCTGGTTCAGAATGTCGTCGAGGAGCTGGCCCGCGGGGCCGACGAAGGGGCGGCCCTGCAGGTCCTCCTGATCGCCCGGCTGCTCGCCCACGAACATGAGCGGCGCGTCGAGGGGGCCTTCGCCGGGGACGGCCTGGGTCGCGCCCTCGAACAGGGGACAGCGCGTGCAGGCGGCCTCCTCGGCCCGGAGGCTGGCGAGCGAGCCGGCCTCAGGCGGGGCGGCGGGGGCCTTGGGACGAGCGGCGATGGCCTTGGCGTAGAAGGGCGCGCGGGTGGGCGCGGCCTCGGCCATGGCGCGGACGCGGGATTCGGCCCCGGCGAGGAGGTCGGGGATGAGGGCGGTCTCGGGCAGGTTCTTCCAATACTTCTTGGGCATCTCCGCCAGCATGCGGTCCAGCTTGACCCGGGCCGGATTGAAGATGTTGCTGAAGTAGGTGAGCCACAGCTCCTCGGCCGCGTCCTCGGGCAGCTCGGGCCGGTCGGCACCCTCCTCGAAACGGACGGTGCCGTCCTCGACATGGAGGACGAGGTCCGGCGTCGCGATGGAGAAGTCCATGTCGGCGAAGCGGCGGGCGAAGAAGGGAGCGGCGGGCTCCAGGGTATAATGGGCGGGCTCGAACCACGCGGCGAATCGGCGGCGGGGGGCGGTGCGGTCCCCGATCTCGCGGAAGCGGACAAAGGCCTTGACCTTGTGGAGGTCGCGGTGGACCGCGCGCTCCATGTTCCGCAGGGCGGTGAGGTCGCGGTCGGCAGCGTCCTGCATGAGGGCGGGCTGCGCGACGACGCGCCAGAGGAAGGCGTAGAGGCGTGCGAAGCGTTCGGGGTCGCGGTGCCAGCAGACCTGGGACGCCAGCTCCACGAAGGCGGGGGGCACGCGGATCGGGCCGGGCTTGGCGGCGGGGGGCGCCTCTCCTTCCGCGAAGAGGATATCCTCGGCAGGGCCGCGGCTCCAGCTCACCTGCTCGGGCGGGATGCGCGCCTGAAGGCAGGCGCGGGCGGCCTCTCGCCAGGCCTTGTCGGTGCCGGTCTTGGGAAGCGTCACATGGGGCATGGGGCGAGTCGCCTGGGCAGGGTCGGACAGGGCATGTTGTTCATGTATTGTTCGCGACGCTGTCGCGCAACGGGAGAGCAACGCCCCCGGTCGGCTACAAGGTCCACCGTGGTCCGTGGGTCATGCCGGGGAGGGCAGCGAAGCCCTGCGCTGGCTGCAAGAAAGCCGCGCCGGGACGTCTTGCCTGTCTTTGACGGAGACGTTTCAAGAAGCGCATGTAACAGTCAGGCTCACGGTCCGTCGTGAAGCCGAAGGGAAGGTCAGAACAGCGACAGTTGCTCGGGTTCGGGGGCGAAGCGGGCGCGCAGGCGTTCCCCGTCGAGGAGGGCACCCGGCGTCCAGTCCGCAAGCGCGATGAACGGGGCGGCCTTCGTCATGGACGCACCCATGCGGAGGAGGTCGTCGTAGCGGAGCGTCCGGTGCGGGCGCGTGCGCAGGATGCGGTCCACGGTCTTCGTGCCGAACCCCGGCACGCGCAGGAGCATCTCGCGCGGGGCGCGCTGCACCTCCACCGGGAACGCCTCGCGGTGGCGGAGCGCCCAGGCGAGCTTGGGGTCAAGATCGAGGTCGAGGTTGCCGCCCTGCGCGATCTCCTCGGGCGCGAAGTCGTAGAAGCGCATAAGCCAGTCGGCTTGATAGAGCCGGTGCTCGCGCAGGAGCGGCGGCTTCACAAGCGGAAGCTTGGCGGTCGAGTCCGGGATGGGCGAGAAGGCCGAGTAGTAGACCCGCTTGAGCCCGTAGGAGCCGTAGAGCCGCGCCGATTGCTTGAGGATCGTGGCATCCGGCGTGTCGTCGGCACCCACGATCATCTGGGTGGACTGCCCGGCGGGCACGAACTTCGCCGGGGCCGTGCCCTTGTGGCTCAGGTCCTTGGCCGCCTCGCGCCCGAGGCGGATGTCGGCCATGTGCTTGCGGATCGCGCCCGCGTCCTTCTCGGGCGCGAGGGACGCGAGGCTCGTTTCGGTCGGGAGTTCGATGTTGACGGACAGGCGATCGACATGGAGCCCCGCCTCGGCCACCAGCTCGGGCGAGGCGCCGGGGATGGTCTTGAGGTGGATGTAGCCGCGGAAGTCGTGGTCCACCCGCAGGCTACGGACGATGCGGACCATGTCGCGCATGGTGTCGTCCGGGCTGCGGATAATGCCGGAGGAGAGGAACAGCCCCTCGATGTAGTTGCGGCGATAGAATTCGAGCGTGAGTTCCACCACCTCCTCTGGCGTGAAGCGGGCGCGCTGCACGTTCGACGACACGCGGTTCACGCAATAGGCGCAGTCGAAGATGCAGAAATTGGTGAGCAGGATCTTGAGAAGCGACACGC
>CADCUU010000249.1 GCA_902805995.1 uncultured Rubellimicrobium sp. | reverse complement strand
GCCCCCGACCCCTGGCCCTTCGACGAACAGCCCGAGGCCCGCCTCGACGTGCGCGTGGAGCAGTTCGCCCCCGACCTCACCCTGGGAGCCTTCATCCTGCGCGGCCAGTACTTCGTCGCGGCCTTCGACGAATCCGGCCGCGACCGCGCCCGCACCTTCACCGTGACCGCCCCCCTCCCGGCCGAGCCCGGCCCCGCCGCCATCGCCTTCGCCCGCAGCCAGGCGACCCTGTCCCTCGCCCGCCAGATCGCCGCCGAAGGCCTCCAGTAACCAGCGCCGCCCCGCAACGGCCGCGCCCCCCTTACATCCGCGACCACATCCGGTGCCCCGGCGCATAGGACAGACGCACGAAGGTCACGCCCCATTGCCCCGACCAGGTCGTCCGCTCCAGCGACAGGAGCGGCGTCCCGGGCTCGCACAGGAACGCCCCCGCCACCTCCTCCGACGCGGCTTCCGCTCCCACCGACACGGCGACCTCCGTGTAGGGCACCTGCGCCAGCAGCCATTCGTTCGGGCTCTCAATGCGCCAGTCCACCCCCCGCGCCTCCGGCACGACGCCCGGATTGATCCAGCGCTCCTCCCAGGCATAGGCCCAGCCATCCCCGCGATGCAGCGCCGTGATCCGCAACACGCGGGGCTCCCCCTGCATCGCGAGCCGCGTCGCGATCTCCCCGGGCGTGTCCACCTCCTCGCAGGACTGCATTGCGTACCGGTAGCCCCGCCCGAGTTGCTCCACCTCGTCCCGGATCAATGGGATGGAAAACGTCGCCCGCCGCACCGGCCTCTCCGCCACCCGAGTCCCCGCGCGACGCCGCCGCTCGACCCAGCCCTCCTCGGCCAGCGCCCGCAAAGCCCGGTTCACGGTCGCCCGTGCCACCCCGAACTCCACCGCGAGCGCTTCTTCCGACGGGATCACCTGGCCGGGCGCCCAGTCGCGGACATAGATCCGCCGTCGCGCCTCCTCCGCGATCTCCGCCCAGCCCTTCGGCCCAGCAGGAGGACCCTCGCTCACAGCGCCGCCCGCAACTCGCGCACCGCCGCGCGATAGGCGCGCTCGATCCGGTCCCGCTCCACATGCCGCCCCTCGCGGACGCGGTGCCGCCCCGCCGCCCAAACGTCAGTCACCATCCGCGAATCTCCACAGGCCACAAAGCTGTCGATCAGCGCATCCCCCGCCAGCCCCTCCAGATCCACATGCCCCCCGTCCAGCGCCACCAGATCCGCCCAAAGCCCCGGCGCGATCGCCCCCGACGCCCGCCCCGCCGCCTGAGCGCCGCCCCGGCACGCCGCCTCCCACAACCTCCGCCCTGTGGACAGCTCCAACGTCGCCAGCGCCGCCCGCGAATGATCCCGCAGCCGCTGCGAGGTCTCCAACTGCCGCAACTCCTCCGCGAGCGAGATCCGGATATTGCTGTCCGACCCGATCCCGATCCGCCCGCCCGCGCCCATCCAGCGCACCCCGTCGAATATCCCGTCGCCCAGCGAAGCCTCCGTCAGCGGACAAAGCCCGGCCACCGCCCCCGTCGCCGCAAGCCGCAGGGTCTCGCGAGGCTCCATCTGCGTGCAGTGAATCAGGCACCAGGCCTCGTCCACCCCCACATGGTCCAGCAGCCACTCCACCGGCCGCGCCCCCGTCGCCGCGCGCACCTCCTCCACCTCCGCCACCGTCTCGGCGAGGTGCATGTGGACCGGCCCCACGCCCTCGGCCAGCACCTCCCTCAGCCCGTCCGCACTTACCGCCCGCAACGAATGGGGCGCCGCGCCCAAGTCCGAATCCGGCGGCAGATGCCGCAACGCCGCCCCGCTGTCCGCCAACAGCCGCAGGTACAGCGCCGGATCGGTCCCGAACCGCACCTGCCCGGGGCCAAGCGGCCGGCGATCCAGCCCCCCATACTGGTAATGCACCGGCAGGAGCGTGAGCCCGATCCCCGACAGGTCCGCCGCCGCCGCGATCCGCTCCGCCATCTCCGCGAGCCGCGGATAGGGCGCGCCGCCCGGCTGGTGATGCAGGTAGTGGAACTCCACATTGGTAGAGAATCCCGCCTCCAGCATCTCCATCTGCACAAAGGCGGCGATGGCCTCCACTTGCGACGGCGTCAGCCGGTCGAGGAACCGGAACATCAACTGCCGCCACGTGCAGAAGCTGTCCGGCTGCATCCCCCGCCGTTCCGTCAGCCCCGCCATGGCCCGCTGGAACGCGTGCGAATGCACGTTCGCAGGCGCGGGCAGCAGCACCGCCCGCCGCTCCCCCTCCGGCGCCGCATCCACGGTCACGGAGGCGATCCGCCCCTCCACGATCTCCACCCTCACGCCCCGCGCCCAGCCCTCCGGCAGCAGCGCCGCCTCTGCCCAGACCACGCCCATGCTGAAACCCTTTCTTAACCTCTCTGAATATGTATAGACATATTGCAGCACGTGACTAGAACTGATGCTGTAACCTTTCGTTAAGGGCACCGTTCGGTGGGGTCGAAAATGGTTAACCTTTCTCTGTCAAAGTCAGGGTCATGACCGCCATGCTCCTCACCGACCTCACTCTCGCCGCCATGGACCCCGCCGCGCCCGGGCTGCTCCCCCACGCCGCCATCGCGCTCGATGGCGACCGCATCCTCTGGTCCGGCCCCAAGGCAGACCTCCCACCCGAACTCCGCGCCCTCCCGTCCCGCAGCCTCCAGGGCCGCCTCGTCACCCCCGCGCTGATCGACTGCCACACCCACCTCGTCCATGCCGGCCACCGCGCCGCCGAATTCGAGGCCCGCCTGAACGGCGCGACCTACGAACAGATTGCGAGGGCGGGCGGCGGCATCCTGTCCACCGTCCGCGCCACCCGTGCCGCATCCGAGGACGACCTCGTCCAATCCGCGCTCCCCCACCTCGACGCGCTCCTTGCCGACGGCAGCGGAACCGTGGAGATCAAGTCCGGCTACGGCCTCGACGTTGAGACCGAGCTTCGGATGCTCCGCGCCGCCCGCACCTTGGGCACCCTCCGCTCTATCGAGGTCAAGACCACCTTCCTCGGCGCCCACGCCATTCCGCCCGAGTTCGCGGGCAGGGCAGGGGACTACCTCACCCAAATCGTCCTCCCGACCCTCCGCGCCGCCCAGGCCGAAGGGCTGGTCGATGCCGTCGACGGCTTCTGCGAAGGCATCGCCTTCTCCCCCGACGACATCGCCACCCTCTTCGCCGAAGCGGGAGCCCTGAAGCTCCCCGTCAAGCTCCACGCCGAACAACTCTCCCATCTCGGCGGCGCGGCCCTCGCGGCACAACACAACGCCCTCTCCGCCGACCACCTCGAATACGCGACGGAGGACGACGCCCGCGCCATGGCCGCCTCCGGCACCGTGGCCGTCCTCCTCCCCGGCGCGTTCTACACCCTGCGCGAACGTCAGGCCCCGCCCGTCGCCGCCTTCCGCGAGCACGGCGTCCCCATGGCGCTCGCCACCGACTGCAACCCCGGCTCCTCGCCCATGTCCTCGCTCCTCCTCGCCATGAACATGGGCTGCACCCTCTGGGGCCTGACGGTGAGGGAGGTCTGGGACGCCGTCACCACCCACGCCGCCCGCGCCCTCCGCCTCCCCGACCGGGGCCGCATCGCGCCCGGCCTTCGCGCCGACCTCGCGATCTGGGACGCCGAGAGCCCAGCCGAACTCGTCTACCGCCTCGGGGCCCGCCCCCTCCACGCCCGCATCCACGGAGGCCAATGGTGCTGACCCTCATCCCCGGCGAGGCGACCCTCGCCCAACTCGAACGCCTCTGGCGCGAGGACCTGCCCGCCCGCCTCGACGACGCGGCCCGCCCCGGCATCCTGGCCTCCGCCGCCCGCGTGGCCCAGGCGGCGAACGGCGGCGCGGCGGTCTACGGCGTCAACACCGGCTTCGGCAAGCTCGCCTCCGTCCGCATCGCGCCCCAGGACACCGCCACGCTCCAGCGCAACCTGATCCTGTCGCACTGCGCGGGCGTCGGCGAACCCCTGGACCGCCCCACCACCCGCCTGATGATGGCGCTCAAGCTCCTCTCCCTGGGCCGGGGCGCCTCCGGCGTCACCCCCGAGGTCGTGGACCTGATCGAGGCCATGCTCGCCCGCGGCGTCACTCCGATCGTCCCCCTCCAGGGCTCCGTCGGCGCGTCCGGCGACCTCGCCCCCCTCGCGCACATGACCGCCGTGATGATCGGCGAAGGCCACGCGATCCTCGACGGCCAGACCTTCCCCGGCGCGCAGGCCCTCGCCCAGGCGGGCCTTGCCCCCGTCATCCTCGGCCCCAAGGAGGGCC
>CADCUU010000248.1 GCA_902805995.1 uncultured Rubellimicrobium sp. | reverse complement strand
TCACGACGCGCGCCACCGCCTCGTCCGTCTCGGCCTTGTCCACGGCGGTCCAGGCGGCGGCATTCACGACCGCATCGACCTCCGCCCCCAGCACCACCTCGGCGCATTCTGCGGGGTTCGTCAGGTCCACCACCTCGCGCCCGACGGCCCTGACCTCAACCCCCTCGGGCGCGCGCCGCAGAACCTCCGAGGCGACCTGCCCCGTCCGCCCGATCAGCAGGACCTTCATCCCGCCGCCGCCTCGGCGCGGGTCCCCAGCCGCTCGCCCACGCCTTGCCGGGTCAGCAGCGGCCGCCACCAGTCCTCGTTGCGCAGGTACCAATCCACCGTGCGCCGCAGCCCCTCCTCCAGCGTGACGGAGGGCCGCCAGCCCAGCTCCTCCCGGATGCGGGACGGATCGATGGCATAGCGCAGGTCATGCCCGGGCCGGTCCTCGACATACTGGATCAGCCGCTCATGCGGCCCGCCCTCCGGCCGCATCTCGTCCAGAAGCGCGCAGATCGTGCGGACGAGGTCGATGTTCCGCGCCTCGTTCTCGCCCCCGATGTTGTAGCTCCGCCCGACGGTCCCCCGCTCCAGCACCGTGAGCAGCGCGTCGGCATGATCCTCCACGAACAGCCAGTCCCGCACGTTTAGCCCCTGCCCATAGACCGGGATCGGCCGCCCGTGCAGCGCGTTCAGGATCACCACGGGCACCAGCTTCTCCGGGAAGTGGAACGGCCCATAGTTGTTGGAGCAGTTGGTCAGCAGCACCGGCAGGCCATAGGTCTCCGCCCAGGCGCGCACGAGGTGATCCGACGCCGCCTTGGTCGCGGAATACGGCGAGCGGGGGTCATACGGCGTCTCTTCCGTGAACTGCCCCTCGGCCCCCAGCGACCCGAAGACCTCGTCGGTGGAGACATGGTGGAACCGGAACCCTTCCGGCTTGCCCTCGCGCAGCCAATAGGCGCGCGCGGCCTCCAGCAGGTTGAACGTCCCCATCACGTTCGTCTCGACGAAGGTCCCCGGCCCGTCGATGCTCCGGTCCACATGGCTTTCCGCCGCGAGATGCAGCACCGCGTCCGGCCGATGCTCCGCCAGCACCCGATCAAGCGCCGCCCGATCCCTCAGATCCGCCTGCTCGAAGGCATAGAGCGGCGAATTCCCCACCGACGCCACATTGGCCAGGTTCGCCGCATAGGTCAGCGCGTCGAGGTTGATGACCTCGTGCCCCCGCGCCACCGCCAGCCGCACCACCGCCGAGCCGATGAACCCGGCCCCGCCGGTAACCAGAATCCGCATCATAGTCCCCTCAGGCGTCAACCCGCGCGGACGACACCACGCGGCAGGAATATCGTCAGGATGCCCAGGGCTGGAAGCCAGGCGCAGACCTTGTAGACGTACTCGATCCCCCGCGCATCCGCGAGGACCCCCAACGCCGCCGCCGCGATCCCGCCCATGCCGAAGGCTAGGCCGAAGAAGATCCCGTTGATCATTCCCACCCGCCCCGGCACCAGCTCCTGCGCGAACACGAGGATCGCCGGAAACGCCGAGGCGATCACCACGCCGATGATGATGGTCACGACCACCGACCCCCAGAGCCCGACATAAGGCAGCGCCAGCGTAAAGGGCAGCACGCCCAGGATCGACACCCAGATCACCGCGAGCGGCCCGATCCGGTCCCCGATGGGCCCGCCGAGCATCACCCCCAGCGCCATCGCGCCCAGGAACACGAACAGCATCAACTGCGACTGCTGCGCCGTCAGCCCGAACCGCTCGATGACATAAAAGGTGTAGAACGACGACAGCGACGACGTGTAGGCGTTCTTGGTGAACACCAGCACCGCGAGCACCACAAGCGCGCCCAGCACCCGCCCGCGCGGCAGCGCCGTCCCGTCCGACTTGCGCGCCGCGCGCGGGGGCGCGGGCGGCTGCCGGCGATACCAGTCCGACACCCGGTAAAGCACCGCCATACCCCCGGCTGCGAGAACGGTGAACAGCAGCAGGCTCGGCCGCCCGAATGGCGCCACGATGAATGCCGCAAGCAGCGGCCCCACCGCATGGCCCACGTTGCCGCCCACCTGGAACACGCTCTGCGCCGTCCCGAACCGCCCGCCCGAGGCCGCCCGCGCGATCCGCGACGCTTCCGGATGGAAGATGCTCGACCCGATCCCGATCATCATCGCGCCCAGGATCAGCAGCGGATAGCTCGGCGCCTGCGCCAGGATCACGATGCCCAGCAGAGTCGAGCCCATCCCCAGCGGCAACGCCATCGGCAGGGGCCGCTTGTCCGTGACGACGCCCACCAAGGGCTGGAGCACCGACGCCGTCACCGTAAAGGCAAAGGTCAGGAGCCCGATCTGCGCATAGGACAGCGCGAACTCCTCCTCGAGCAGAGGATAGATCGCCGAAACAAGACTTTGCATGATGTCGTTGATGCAGTGGCACAAGGCCACGCCGCCCAGCACCGCCCAGACCGTCCCTTGGGCCGAGGCCAAGCCCCCCGTCGCCGTCGTCATCGTCGCCGCTCCGCGCCGTTGTCCACCTGTCGGCGCTACGCTCCCACGCCGGGGCTTTCAAGTGGCGGAATTCCCCATTCCGTCAACCCGGCCGGGCCCCGCCACGGGACCCGGCCGAAAACATGGACGGGGGCCGGACCAGGCTGGACTAGCCCGACCCCCGCTCATGTCAGGCCCAACCGCTGTCAGGCCTGCCCGCCCTTGCGCCCGGCCTCGGCCGCCCGCGCGCGGTCATGGGCAAAGTTCCCGCCCGAGGCCTCGCCCCCCTTGCGCCCGGCCTGGGCCGCCCGCGCCGGATCGTTGCGGAAGTTCCCGCCCGAGGCCTTGCCCCCCTTGCTCGCGATGGCCCGCTGCTTCTCGGGGTCCATCGCCGCGAAGCCACGGGGCGGACGCGGGGTTTCCTGGGTGTTGGTCGCCATGCTTACCTCCTGCAGGTTGCGACGGATCGGCCCACCGAACCGGGCAGGACCCCGAATGTTCCACGCCCTTCTTTCGCAATTTTCGTTGACGCTACGGGACCTGCCGCAACTGACCCTTTCCCCCAACCTGTTCCGCGCCTTACGCTCGGCCCCGATGACGGGGACCCTTTCCATGACCTTCGACGATCACGACGCAACAGGCCTTGCAGCCCTGGTGGCCTCCGGCGAGGCCTCGCCCGACGACCTCCTCAACGAGGCCCTGGCCCGCACCGCTCGCCTGAACCCTGTGATCAACGCCGTCGTCCTGGTCCAGGAGGACGCCGCCCGCGCCGCCATCCGCGCGGGCCTGCCCCGAGGGCCCTTCCGCGGCGTGCCCTTCCTGCTCAAGGACATGGGGGCCGAGGCCGTGGACCTCCCCTCCCACCAGGGCTCGCGCCTCTTCGAGAACAGCACCTTCCCGGTGGACGCCAACATCACCACCCGCCTGCGCGCCGCGGGCCTCATCATGTTCGGCCGCACCACCGCGCCCGAAGGCGGCGTCGGCCCCGCGACCGAGGCGGCCGTCTACGGCGGCCCCACCCGCAACCCCTGGAGCCTCGACCACACCCCCGGCGGCTCATCGGGCGGCGCGGGCGCGGCGGTGGCGGCGGGCATCGTCCCGGCGGCCCACGGCTCGGACGGCGGCGGCTCGATCCGCATCCCCGCCTCCAACTGCGGCCTCTTCGGCTTCAAGGCCACGCGCGCCCGCTTCCCCGACGGCCCTTATGCCGGCGAAGGCTGGGCCGGCATGACCATCGACGGCTTCCTCACCCGCTCGGTGCGCGACTCCGCCGCCCTGATGGACGCCTGCGAAGGCCCGGACGAAGGCGCGCCCTACCACGCCCCCCCGCTCCATCGCGGCTACATGGCCGCCATCGCCCGCCCGCCGCGCCGCCTCCGCGTGGGCCTCTGCGACACGACCTTCTCGGGCCAGCCCATCCACCCCGACTGCGCCCAGGCCACCCGCGACACAGGCCTCCTCCTCGAATCCCTCGGCCACCATGTGGAGCCGTTCCGCCCCGAGGCCGACCACGACGGCATGATCCGCGCCTGGGTGGACCTCGTGGGCGCCGGCACCGCGCTCTGGTTCCGCTCCGCCCTCGCGGGGCGCTCCCCCGATGGCCTCACCGAAGGCATCGCCCGCGGCGCCATGGCCCATGCCGAGAGCATCAGCGGAGAGGACTACCTCGCCGCCCTGGGGACCATCCACGCCTACGGGCGCCAGATGGCCGCTGCCTTCCGGGGCATCGACATCCTCCTGTCCCCCACCATGGCCGAACCGCCCGCCCGCATCGGCCGCTTCAACCACGCGACCGAGGATTACGCCGCCTACCGCCTCGG
>CADCUU010000247.1 GCA_902805995.1 uncultured Rubellimicrobium sp. | reverse complement strand
CCGCTCCCCCCTGGCGATCAGAAGCACCACGGCCCCCGTGACCGCCGACAGCACCGATCCCGCCAGCACGCCGATCTTCACGGCATCCTGCAACTCGGGCGAATTCGGGAATGCGAGCATCCCGATGAACAGGCTCATGGTGAAGCCGACCCCCGCCAGCAGCGACACCCCATAGACCTGCGGCCAGGAGGCGTCCTCGGGCCGGTCCGCCCAGCCCAGCGTCACCACCGCCCAGGTCGTCAGGAACACGCCCACCTGCTTGCCCAGGAACAGCCCCGCCGCGATCCCCAGGGGTAGCGGCGCGAGCAGGTCCGCAACGCCCAGGCCCCCCAGCGACACCCCCGCATTGGCAAAGCCGAAGATCGGCACGATCAGGAACGCCACCCAGGGCGTCAACGCGTGCTCCAGGATATGGAGCGGCGATTCCGGGTCGTCGGGCCGCGCGGGCGCCGGGCGGATCGGGATCGTCAGTGCCAGGGCCACGCCCGCCAGAGTCGCATGGACGCCCGATTGCAGGACGCAGAACCACAGCACCGCCCCCAGGAGCAGATAGGGCACCAGCCTTTCCACCCCCGCCCGGTTCAGCGCCATAAGGCCCAGGATCACCAGCCCCGCCATCCCCAGCCACAGCATGGCCAGATCCGCCGTGTAGAACAGCCCGATGATCGCCACCGCCCCCAGGTCGTCGATGATGGCGAGCGCCGTCAGGAAGATCTTGAGCGACACCGGCACGCGCGGCCCCAAGAGCGCCAGCACCCCTAGCGCAAAGGCGATGTCCGTGGCGGATGGCACCGCCCAGCCCTGGATGTTCGCGGGGCTCCCCCAGTTGATCGCGACAAAGACCAGCGCCGGCACGACCATCCCACCCAGGGCCGCCACCCCCGGCAGGATGCGCCTTGGCCACGTCGACAACTGCCCGTCCAGAAGCTCCCGCTTGATCTCCAGCCCCACGAGCAGGAAGAACACCGCCATCAGCGCGTCGTTGATCCAGTGCTGCACGCTCAGCCCGGCCACATAGATATGCAGCACGTCGAAATAGACGGGCGCGAGCGGCGAATTGGCGATCACCAGCGCCAGCGCCGCCACGGTCATGAGGATGATGCCCCCGGCCGCCTCGTTGTCCAGAAAGGAGCGAAGGGCCGACCGGGGCCGGGCTGCGGAAGACGGCTTGACCAACGTTGGCCTCCTATTCATCGAATGTTCGGTCACGGCAACGGGCCCGCCCCCAGCCATCTAGGCCGCGGCGGCGCCCCTGCCGCCTTCAGGTGCCAGACCCCAAGACCTGCGCGACACAGACCTGATTGAGGCTCCAGGCCTCCATCGGGTTTCTCGCGAAGTCGCCATGCCGCTCCAACAGTCCCAGCCCCTCGGCTTCCAGAAGCAGCGGAAGCTCCTGCGGAAAGAACTGCCGCAGGACCAGCGGAGCCATGGCCTGCTCCTCCTCGCCGGGCCGCCGGATCGACCAGTGCGACACGCGCACCTGCCGGACGGCGTCGTAATGCGCCCACTCCTCCGCCTCGATCGCCGAGGCCGGGTTGGGCCCGAGGTCCAGCCGCCGCGCCACCCCGCCCGGCTGCGCCAGGATCCGGGGGTCCGGCAGGACCACGTCGAAGACCAGGGCGCCGCCCGGGGCCAGATGCCGCCGGACCGCGGCCAGGCAGGCCCGCAGATCGTCCCGGTCCGTCAGATGAGCGAGCGAGTTGCAGGAGATCACCACAAGCCCGAAGCGCCGCCCCAGGTCGAAGTCCCGCATATCCCCCAGCACGAACTCAGGCTTCAGGCCCGATCCGAGGCCAGCCTGGGCCGCCTTCCTCCTCGCCGCCTCCAGCATCGCGCCCGAGGCATCCAGCCCCACCACCTCGTGCCCATCCTGCGCGAGCGGCAGGGTCAGCCGTCCCGTCCCGCAGGCCAACTCCAGCACCGGCCCGCCCCAGCGCCGCGCCTCCTCGCGATAGAACGCCTCGCAGGGGCCAGACTGGACGATCGCGTCGTAAAGCTCCGCCAGGTCGTACAGGGAGGCCGCGCCCTCTGGCGCGAGCGCTGCGGAATGGCCCCCGGCCACAAGGGGCCCGGGGCCGGATGTCGGCCGGGTAGGATTTGATATCATGCTCATGCCCCGAGGGCTCGCATCCAAGCAGAGCTCACTCAAGCGTTATCGAGGGTTCCTCCCGAACCCATGAACGTTCCCTGCACGCCCACTCCGATGCCGAGCCTTGCTTCCCGACGACCTCGACCGGGGCTTCATGCCCCCGAACCGCTCCATCCTACGCCCCGGCCCCTCGCAGGAGTTCCGCGTTCTTCCTCGCCGACGATCCCCCGGAACGTCGTTTCTCGCCGCTTGTCGCCCGTCGCAGGCCAGCGGCGCTTCTCGCCGACATCGGTCGGGACACAGATCTCCCAGGCCCTGGCCTCCCCCGCCCTCGTCCTCGTCCCCCGGATGGCGGTTCGGGCGCTCGCCCCGCCCCTCGCAGGCGCTCGGGGCGCTCTTCGCTGACGACAGCGCCCCGCGCTGTCGTCCAAGCCGCTCAGAGCCCCAGCACATCCATCATCGTGTACTCCCCGGGCGCCTTGTCCTGCCCCCACAGCGCCGCCCGAAGCGCGCCCCGGGCAAAGATCGCGCGATCCGTCGCCAGATGCCGCAGCACCACGCGCTCGCCCTCGCCCGCAAAGATCACGTCGTGCTCGCCCACCACGTCCCCGCCCCGCAAGCTCGCGAAGCCGATATGCCCCCGCTCCCGCGCGCCCGTGATGCCGTCCCGCCCGCGATCCGCGACCTCCTCCAGCCGCACGCCCCGCCCCAGCGCCGCCGCCTCGCCCAGCATCAGGGCCGTCCCCGACGGCGCGTCCACCTTCATCCGGTGATGCGCCTCGACGATCTCGATGTCCCAGTCCTCGCCCAGCGCCGCCGCGACCTTGCGCGTCAGCGCGGTCAGCAGGTTCACCCCCAGGCTCATGTTCCCCGCCCGCACGACGACCGCGTGCCGCGCCGCGGCCTCGATCCGGCGAAGGTGCGCCTCCTCCAGCCCCGTCGTCCCGATCACGTGAACGGCCCGCGCCTGCGCCGCGAGCCCCGCGAACTCCACCGTGGCCGCGGGCGTGGTGAAGTCGATCACCCCCTGCGCCCGGGCGAACACCTCCAGCGGATCGTCCGACACCAGGACCCCCAGCGCGCCCCCGCCCATCGCCTCGCCGATGTCGCGCCCGACCCAGGGATGCCCCCCCCCCACCACCGCCCCGGCCAGCCGCGCCCCCGACCCCGGCTCCGCGATCAGCCGCACGAGCGTCCGCCCCATCCGGCCCGAGGCCCCCGTCACCACCAGTCCCGGCCCGTCGCCCATCGCCCGCTCCCTCAAAGCCCGCCCCCCTCTACCGCCCTTCGCCCCGAAAGGTCAGCCCCCCGACCTTCACCCAATCCCGACACTCACCGGACCCCGGCGCGCTTGGCATTCGCCCCCCATGCGCCTACATGCGCCCGCATGACCCGCAACACCCCCTCCCGCTCCAGTTCAGCCTCCTCCGGCCCCGGCCAGCGCCAGCTCCGCGTGGGCGAGCTCATCCGCCGCACCCTGAGCGAGATCCTCTCCCAGGGCGACCTCCACGACCCCGAGATCGACGGCGTGTCCATCACCGTGGGAGAGGTCCGCGTCGCCCCCGACCTCAAGCGCGCCACGGCCTATGTCCTGCCCCTCGGCGGCGCCAACCGCGAAGGGGTCCTCGCCGCGCTCCGCCGCAACAAGCCCGAGCTCAGGCACCTGATCGCCCGTTCCATGACGATCAAGCACATGCCCGACCTCAAGTTCGAGATCGACGAAACCTTCGACCGCATCGACGCCACGCGCCGCATGTTCGCCGACGAACGCGTCCGCCGCGACCTCGAAGCCCAGCCCGAGGACGCGCCCGCCGACATGACCAGCGACGAGGCCCCCGCCCCCCAGCCCGGGACCGCGCCCGAGTGATCCGCCCCGCCCTGGCCATGTGCCTCGCCCTCGCCGGGGCCCCCGCCGTCGCGCTCACCTGCCAGGACGTGACCTACGAGGGCACGCCCTATACGATCTGCGAGGTCGCCCCCCGCGACGAACCCCTGCGCCTCTTCCTCAACGACGACGCGGGCCAGCCCTATGGCAACTTCCCCGCGGTGGAGGAGGACCACGGCCCCCTCGCCTTCGCCATGAACGCAGGCATGTACCACGCCGACCGCGCCCCCGTGGGCCTCTACATCGAGGACGGTGAGGTGCTCGCCCCCCTCGTCACCCAGGAAGGGCCCGGCAACTTCGGCCTCCTGCCCAACGGCCTCCTCTGCC
>CADCUU010000246.1 GCA_902805995.1 uncultured Rubellimicrobium sp. | reverse complement strand
GGGGTGCAGCGGGGCTCTAGGTCAGGCGAAAGTGCCCATGGCGATGGCGGCGAAGAAGCAGCCCGAGGCCACGAGCACGAAGGCGTGCCAGATCGCGTTGGAGAATTTGAGCGTTTCCCAAGAGAAAAATATGACGCCCAGGGTGTAGAGCACCCCGCCCGCCGCCGTGAGCAGAAGCGCGGGCGGCGGCAGCGTGGCGGCGAGGGGCCAGAGGAGCAGCACGCCGAGCCAGCCCATGCCGAGGTACATCGCCACGCCCATGCGCCCGGGCTCGTGCCAGAAGAAGACCTTGGCGATGGCCCCGCCGATGGCGAGCATCCAGACAATGGCCAGGATCGTCAAGGCGAAGGCGCCGCCGACCAGCACCGCGAGCGGCGTGAAGGTGCCCGCGATCTTGAGGAAGATCGCCGCGTGGTCGATGCGGCGGAGCGTGGGGCGGACGTGCTCCCATGGGGTGAGGTGGTAGCAGGCCGAAGCCACAAAGGTCGCGATCAGCGCGACGCCGTAGACGGCCACCGCCATCGCGCGGGCCGAGTCGGCGTGCATCAGCGCGAAGACCGTCAGCATCGAGGCCCCCGCGAGCGCGAAGGTCACTCCGATCGCGTGAACGGTCGCGTCGGCGATGCGTTCGGACCGCGCATAGGCGGGATAGGAGCTGCTGGACGACATGGGCTGCTTTGGCATGGCTGGCATGAGGCGGGGCGGGGCGGCCTGCGGTGGTGCGCGGGCCGGCTCGGTGTTGCGGGGCTTGAGTGTTGATCGGATAACGCGCGAACGGCCCGCTCGGGTCCCTGGATTTTGCAGCTAACTGTCGGGAGTTGCGCTTTTCCTTGCGGAATGGGGGGTGCGGCGGTCCGGGGGTGTGGGGGGTCGCGAGGAGGGGGGTGGTCGTGTCACCGGGCTAGGAGCTCGCGACGGCAAGGACCGGGCAACCTTGGGCCGGTGAACAGGGCATGAGCCTGCTCTAGACAGCCAGAGGAGGGGGTTGGTCCTGCGAGGAGACTAAGAGTTGGGGACGGCAGGGATCGGGCAACGTTTGGCCGGTAGGTAGGGTGTGGGTCACCTGTGGACGGCTGTCAGCAACCGTCCCAGGGGTGCCCGGCACGTCCTGTCAGGCCGCTCCGGACGCGCTTGCCACCTTGTTGCGGCCCGCTCGCTTGGCCTGGTAGAGCGCCCGGTCGGCGCGGGCGATGAGGTCGGCGAGGGCGAGGCCCGCGGCAAGCTGGCCCGACGTGGCGCTGGCGAGGCCCACCGACGCCGTCACATGGAGAGGCTCCGCCTCTCCCCGGGCGGGGCGGGACGGACCTGCGTCCCAGCTTGGCCCCGCATCCCAAGAGGGCGCGGGAGAGCGCAGGCCCTGGTCGCGCGCGCGCTCGGGCCAGGCGAGGAGGGCCGCACGGGCGCCAGACGGCGGCTCCAGCGGGAAGGGCTGGGCGGCCACCGCTTCGCGCAGACGCTCCGCCACGAGGCGCGCTTCGTCGGGGCCGCTGTCGGGGAGGGCCACGAGGAATTCCTCCCCGCCCACGCGGGCCAGGAGGTCGTTCGGGCGCAACCCCGCGCGGAGCCGTCGCCCGACCTCGACCAGGACATGGTCCCCGGCGGCGTGGCCGTGGTGGTCGTTGATCGTCTTGAAATGGTCGAGGTCGAGCATCAGCACGGACAGCCCCCGCCCGGACAGGCGCGCCAGATCGGCGAGACGGCGCAGCGCGGCCTCGGCGTGGCGGCGGTTGTGCAGGCCGGTGAGCGGGTCCGTCACGGAGGCCTGGATCCCTTCGCGCAGGCGGGTGCGGAGGGTTTCGTGCAGGCGCCGCCGGCTGACCAGGGCATGGACGCGCAAGGCGATCTCACGCGGGGCGATGGCACCCACCACGACGTCGTTCGCCCCGAGGTCGAGCATCAGGGCCGCGGTCTCCACTGCGCTGGAGGGGAGGAGGACCAGGATGGCGGCGTTGCGGCTGCGCTGGCGGCCGCGCAGGTCCGCGAGCATGGACAGGACGCGCGCGCCCTCGGTGAGGTCGCCCCGCGTCCCGGCGGCGTCCACGACCACGAGGTCGAAGTCGGGGCCGTCGGGCTCGCTCCCCGGGGTGAAGCGGGTGACGTCGGCTTCGAGGAGGCGGGCGATGAATTCGGGCGGCGGGCTCGCCCCGGAGCGGCCGGCGACGAGGAGCCCGACCTGCGCGCGGGGCGGAGGGGCGGCGGGAAGGGGAAGAGCGTGGGCGAAGCTCGCGGGGGCTTCGGCGAGGCCGGACCAGGCAAAGGAGTCCTCGTCGCGGGGGACAATGTCGAGCACGTCCTGGCGCTGCCGCAGGAAGCTGCGAAGCCGGGCCTGGAGGATGCGCAGCGGCGTGTCGCGGTGGAGCACGTCCTCTGCCCCCGCATGGAGGGAGGCGAGGCGAACCTCTGGCCGGGCGGGATCGGCCAGGGCGATGACGGGCGGGGGATCCTTGGGCCAGGCCCGCAGACGGCGCAGGGCGTCGAGGCCGGTGTCATCCTCCCCTAGGTCGAGGAGCACGACATCGGGGCGCTGCGTCGCGACCTGCGCGATGAGATCGGCGGGGTCCGCAACCTCCGTCAGGCGGGTGACCGTGAGGGCCAGGCCTGAGCGCAAGTCGGCGCGGCGCGCCGGATCACGATCCACGATCAGGACATGGCCGCCCATAATTTCCCCCTTGCCACGTCCATGATCCACAACCTACGCCGAGTGTCCGATATATTCGTTAAGAAAACCTTTCTAAACGAGCGAGGGAAGCCATGACTCCGGACCGAGCCGAAACGATCGCCTTGCAGGCCCTTGCCTGGATCGCTGCCGACGAGGAGCTTCTGCCGCAGCTTGCCGGGGCCACGGGGGCGAGCCTGGAGGATGCGAAGTCGCGCGCGCAGGACCCGGCCTTTCTGGCTGGAATCCTTGAATTCCTGACACTTGAGGATCGCTGGATCCAGCGGTTCTGCGACGAGCATGGGCTGGCCTATGACGTGCCCCTCAAGGCGCTGATGTCGCTGCCGGGGCAGCAGCGGGACGAGTGGCCGTGACGCTACGTCGTGGGAACGGGTGGGCGGACTGGTGAAGGGAATAGGACAGATCATGCCGATCAAGGGAATCGTTTTCGACAAGGACGGCACGCTGTTCGACTTCCAGGCGACCTGGGGGGCTTGGAGCCGGGGCATGATCGAGTCCGAGTCGGGGGGCGACCCTGAGCTCCGGGAGCGGATCGCGGGGGTGCTGGGCTACGATCTGGGGGCGAACCGGTTTCGTCCCGACAGCATCGTCATCGCCTCCACCACCGAGACGGTGGCCGAGCATCTGCTGCCGCTCCTCCCCGGGACCGGCAAGGCCGAGCTCATGGATCGGATGAACGCGCGCGCGACCGGGGCGCCGCAGGTGGAGGCGGCGCCGTTGGCCGCGCTGCTGGGGCGGCTTGAAGGCATGGGGCTGCGGCTTGGGGTGGCGACCAACGACACGGAGGCGCCCGCGCGGTCGCATCTGCGGGCGGCGGGGGTCGAGGACAGGTTCGCCTTTGTCGCGGGCTTCGACAGCGGATGGGGCGGCAAGCCCGAGGCGGGGCAGCTCATGGCCTTTGCAGAGGCTGTGGGCCTCGATCCGGCGGACTGCGCGATGGTGGGGGATAGCCTGCACGACCTTCATGCCGCGCGGGCGGCGGGGATGGTGGCCGTGGGCGTGCTGACCGGCGTGGCCGGGCGCGACGTGCTGGAGCCCGAGGCGGCGGTGGTGCTGGACAGCATCGCGGAGCTGCCCGACTGGATCGCCTCTCAGCCCTGAAGGGCGGCGCGGAGTCTTGTGGCTAGGGCGTCCACCTCCGGGCGATCCGCGAGGGGGCGGGTGAGGAGGGTGATGGGCCTTCGCCTTCCGTGCAGCCGGAGCGCGATCTGGAGGCAGTCGGGCCCTTCCGTCTTATGGTCGACAAGGACTTCGACCCCCTCGATGTTGTCGAAGGCGTAGGCGCGGCTGAACGGGCCGATCCAGTCCGCGCGCCCCGAGTCGCGGATCACGCGCGCCACGGCGTCGACGTGGACCTCCCTCTCGGGCCCGAGGAGGGCGGCGGCGAAGACAACCGCCGCAAGAGCGAGCGCCACAAGCCCCATCGCCAGGAACGGCAGCCCCGCGGGGGTCAGGGCCGTGGGCCAGGGTTGCACCACGAGGTCCCAGAACCCCCAGAGCGGCGCGAGGCCGACCATCCCGATTAGGACCCGATCCAGCGGGCCCATTGTTTCGCGGCCTATCAACCAGGGATGAGGCAGGGTGTCGGTCATGGGATGAGGATGCCACGCCCGCATGGCAGGGGCCAAA
>CADCUU010000245.1 GCA_902805995.1 uncultured Rubellimicrobium sp. | reverse complement strand
ATCCTTGGGACGCTCCAGGGCCTCACCGTCGTCGCGCGGGCAGAGGCAAGCTGACGCGGCATGTACACCAGTTCGCAAGTCTCTGTTTGTTCCCCGGGGCGGCCTGTTCCTGCGTTTCAGTCATGAACCAGCTCGCATCCAGGTCCGCCTAGCCTGACGCGCTACCCACGAGCCGTCCCCGGGGGGCGAGCGAATGGGGCCTAGAAGGCTCCGTCTTTTTATCGCGTCAGAAGATTATCGAGTGCTGCTACTTCACTGTGAGCACGTCCGCTTCCAAGGTCAGGTCATCACCATCCACCTGCAGGCGTAGTCCGGCCTCCCAGACAGCCTAGAGCGCCAGCACCGCGCTCACAGCCACATCCTAGACCCGGGGGGCTATCTGCTCCTGCTATTCCGACGAGTCGCGGTGGTTTGCGTCCACACCGTCCGCATCGTCCAAAGCCAGCGGTTCCAAGGGCTAGCTGCAGACGGTCGAAGGCTGACTGACGCAGGTTGCGTCCGCGTTTGCGTCCGCATCCGCTCCAACCGTCCGCAGATCCTGGGCCGGCAAGCTGATGTGGTTGTTGAGGGTCTCTGTCGGCGCGGACGATGCGGACGGTCCGGGCGATTGTCTCCACCCATTCTCGGCGTCCGAAGAAGGGAGGCTCGCCGTGATGCGGATCAGGCGGGTGCGCTTGCGGGACTACATCGTCGCCAGCGTCGGACGGTTCTGCCAAAGGATCTCCAACCAAGATCACTAGGACCAAACCCCACCCAACTGGGTTCGCAGGGCTGAATTTGCGCTAAGAACACCGTGCTGCTCCCGTTGGCCAAGAAGGAAGGCGGTGCGGATCAGCCAATCCTGCCACGGATACTGGCCGCGAACGACGTAGGACACCGTCGCAAGGTGATGCCTCATCTCGGCCTTCAAGGCCGGTCGCACTCGCGACATCCATGCCTCCGGATCTTGTGACCCCATTAGGCTTACAAGTTCCGCCCCCGCGCCCAGACCTCTGGCCAAGGCCAGAAGACCCCTCATCTTCTGGCGGGCTGGAGCGATCCGATGGTCTATCGACAGGGCCGGCTCATACCAGAGGGACCAGCCCGATGCTGTAAGGCGAAAGCAGATCTCTACGTCTCCACCGGAGACATGGCCCAGTCCGGTGCGGTCCGCGAGATAGGGATTGGCGGCCCAGCCGACTTCGTGGAGCGCGCGCCGATTCAGCACCACGCCGGCACCAACGAGGCTCTCGACGGGGTGGGCCCGATCTCCCTGGTCCTGCGCTGCGAACAGCCAAGCATGACGTGCCAAGTATGCCGGTGGAGTTCTACCCCAGACAGGCCGAACCTTACCTCCGAACCCGCCAGCGTCTGGCAAGAAGGCTCCGAACCGGATCGCACTGGCGACCCAATCGCTTGCTACGATGCAATCGTCATCGATGAAGGCGATCCAGGTCGCATCGCTTCGGTTCACGCCGGACTGGCGGGCCGGGGTGAGGCCCTGTCGCGGCTCAACGATGCGCCTGAGCCCAGGAACTCGCGCCTGTCGCACATGAGTCTCGACCACCTCGGCTGTGCTGTCGCTGCAGTTATTGTCGACGACAGTCACGCGCCAGTCGCCGTTGGCCTCCTCTTGCCGGGCAAGCGCGCTCAAGCATCGATCAAGATCAGCGGCTCGATTGTACGTACAGATGACAATTTCGAGGATCATTGCGGAAGCTTACAATAGTCTAACGCGTTCCTCAGTACTAATCCGCTTATGCGAAGTGAACTGACTTCTTGTCGCTCCTGCGGGTGCTGCTGGAGTCCGGGCTTAACCAGGGGGATTGGACTTGGTGCGAAGCTGGCTCAGTGACGAGCAGATCATCGAAGTGCTGCGGGAGCACGACGCGTGCGCCACCGTGGCAGAGGCGTGCCGCAGGCAAGGAATGTCGACGGTGACCTTCTGTGCCTGGAAGGCCACGTTCTGTGAGACTGCACGACTCAGCGAGGCACCTTCGATTGTCTCCGGAGAGGGGAGGGAGAATGGCCGCAGTGGCCAACGCCCCCCCCCCAGCGGCAGGGGGGCTAAGGCATCCGCTTTAGTCCCGAGCGCCGATCGCGTAGCGTCCAAGCAGCCGGGTGGTCACGACGTCCCTGGCCAGGAAGGATGGTGCGCCGAATGACACTCGCCATGCTACCCGCGAGGAGGATCCAGCTGCCCGCTGTGTTCGGCACGGCAGCGCGGGTCCTGGGCTTAGCGCGGAGCGAGCGGGCCGTGATCCTTGCTGTGGGGCTGCTCGGGCTCGCGTCGGCGGTCTTCGAGGCCGCCGGTTTGTCCTTCATCATTCCCCTCGCGCGGATCGCGATGGGCGAGGGCATCGACTTCGACATCCCCTTGATCGGTCCACTGCTCCGGTCGCTTAGCGAATGGTTTAACCTCAGTGGGACCTTGGTTGTGCTGATGGTGGCGGTCTTCTTCTTCCTCGGAGTCTTGGTCAGCTACGTGAATCAGGTGCTCTCGAACGCGTTAGCGATGCGCTTCGCTGATGACCTGCGTCGGCGGGTGTTCGAGACGGCTCTTAACCGGCCGCTGTCGCTGATCGAGTCCTACCCGTCCGGCAGCTTCATCAACAATCTCGCGTCCGAGACGTGGAAAGTATGCGACGCATTGTTCATCGTCATCGGAGGCACGGTCCAGATCATCACGTTTCTTGTGTTTCTGGTTCTGCTGCTCATGCTCGCCCCCTTCTACACCGTCGTCCTGCTGGGCATGACAGGGGTCATGGGACTCGTGCTCTACGCCACGGCCCAAGCTGTGCGGGCTATGGGGATCGAGGCCGTCGCCGCCAACGAGCGCCTGATGGCCTATGTTTGGGATGCCTTCGGTGGGCTGCGCGTCATCCGGGGCTTCGGGCAGGAGGAGCACGAGCGCGAGCAGTTTGCCGCGCGCTCGCGGGACGTTCGCCAGGTCTTCACGCGCCTGCGGAACCGGTCCGCCATCGTCGGGCCGATCACCCAAGTCATCACTATCGCCATGGTGACCACGATCGTCGGGCTGGCGATGCTAAGGGGCGACTCGCTGGCCACCATGGTTGGGTTCCTCGCCATCGCGTTCCGGATGCAGCCCCGCGTCACGGCAGTGCTCAACGCTTGGACCAACCTGAAGGGCTTGGAAGGCTCCGTGTCATCTGTGCAGAAAGCCTTCGCTGCCAACCCGACCAGTCGGGTCGGCCCGGCGCGGACCTTCGACGGGGTGCGCAGCGAGGTGACGCTGGATGGAGTGTCGGCCCGCTACCCGAACGCCGAGAGGCCATCCCTCCACGACATCTCGTGCCGGTTCCGCGCGGGCGAAGTCACCGCAGTCGCGGGCTACTCCGGGGCCGGCAAGTCGACGCTCGCGGCGCTTCTCCTTCGCTTCATCGAGCCCCTGAATGGCCGCATCCTGGTGGACGGCCAGCCGCTTTCGGACATCGAGCCCACGAGCTGGAGCCGGCGGATCGCCTTTGTCGAGCAGAATGCCTTCCTGTTCAATGCCACCGTCCAGGACAACATCCGCTACGGCGACCTCGACGCAAGCTTCGAGGAGATCCAGGCGGCCGCGCGCACCGCCCAAGCCGACGCGTTCATCGAAGCCCTGCCCAAGGGCTATGAGACGATGATTGGGGACAGCGGCGTCCGGCTCTCCCAGGGTCAGCGGCAGCGGATTGCCTTGGCCCGCTCGCTCGTGCGTAAGCCCGACATAATGATCCTTGACGAGGCTACTAATGCGCTTGACCGTCCAACCGAGCGGGCGCTTCGGGACGCTATGACGAGCGGGCCACAGGCGCGCGTGGTCGTGGTTATCGCGCACCGACGCGAGTCGATCGAGGCCGCCGACTACGTCGTAGTCCTCGATGGGGGGCGCGTGGTGGAGGAAGGGAGCCCGGCCACACTTGCCGCGCGGGGCGGGGTCTACGCGCACCTTTACCTCGACGACACCGAAGCGCCGTCCGGCCAGGATTAACCTCAGCCCGTCCCGGGGCAAGTCAATCAGTCGGCGGGGCGTCGCCAGGCCGCGGCGATCTCGGTGCCTCGCGTTCCCATGCGGTGCGCGACCCAGCCCAGGAGGGAAGCGGGTGCCAGCAAGGCATGTAGGAGCTTCCGCCGACGGCGGGAGACGCGGCTGAAGCTCACGTCGTGGCTCAAGGCCAGGAGCGGGTTGATGAAGGCACAGGTCTTGTCCGCGGGCCGCCCGAAGAGGGTGTCGAGCTCCGCCCGGGTGTAGCCCCGGCGAACATGGCCCCACTCCTCGAACAACTCCTCCTCGGGCGGGCAGATCGGGCGAAAGATGCGATAGTAGGGGTAGCGCCACCGTTCCCGGTCCGGGGTGCTTACCAAAATCCAGCCGCCGGGGCGCACCACCCGCAGCGCTTCGCGCGCCACGGCCGCGTCGTCAGGGACGTGCTCGAGGAGGTCGAACATGGTCACGAGGTCGAAGGAGGCGTCCGGGAACGGGAGCGCCGTCGCGTCGCCGTGCACGAAGGTGACGCGCGGATCCTTGTTGCAGGGCGCGCTTGCAAGTGACGCATCCATGTCGAGGTTGGCCACCTTGGCCCTGGGATAGAGCATAGCCGCGAGGCCGCTCTGGCCCCCGCCAACCTCAAGGATGTTGGCTACCGGCATGTCGGGCGCGATCCGGTGCAGCGCCCGCATCTTGTCGCGGTAGAAAAGGCCGTCGGTGAGCGGCTCGGGGAAGGGGTTCCTGGCCAGGAAGGGGCCGAGCGGGAGCTTGTGGTTGACGGCGGTCATGGTGCCTCTCCGGTGTGATCGCCCCGGGCTAGGCGGGGGGGGCTGTAGGGACGCAGGAGCCGGAGGGCGTAGCTCGGCCCGGCCAGGCAACCCTTGAGCTGCTGGAGCACCACACCGAGTTTGGCGTGGTCGCCGTGCCGCCAGGCCCGCAGCCCGCTCCTCAGGTAATAGAACGGCATGATCGCGAAGGCGCGCACAAGGTGGCTCGGCTGCCGGTCCTGCCCGAACTGCACGAAAAGCGCCACGACGTGCCCGCGCGCGTAGGACTTGAGCTGGCGAAAGAGCGATTTGCGGTCAGCACGGTGGTGGTGAAACACCACGACTCCGGGGTCATAGTGGCACAGGTGGCCCGCGCGTAAGAGGCGGAACCAGAGCTCACTGTCCTCGCTGCAGCCGGATGCACCGGCGCCGAGGCGCGTGTCGAACAGGCCGACTGAGGCGAGCGCGGACCGGCGGATTGCCATGTTTGCGCCCGCGCCGATCTGCCACACGTCCGGTGACTGCCACCACTTCCGGCGTAGAAAGCTTGCGTCGAAGCGGCGGACGGCCAGCTCGCGACCGAAGCCCCCGATGTCGAACTCAAAGGTGCAGGCCGCGGCGCTGCCGAGGTCTGCGGGGATGACGATGCCGGTTACGCAGGCGACGGCCGGGTCGGCGAAGGGGCGGGCCAGGGCCACGATCCAGTCCGGCCGCACCTCCACGTCGTCGTCAGTGTAGGCGATAACCTCGCCCGTCGTGGCGCGGGCGCCTGTGTTGCGGGCGTGGCTCAGGCCGGGCTGCGACTCGCGCAGGTAGCGGACCTGGGAAAACTCGCGCGCGACGGCCATAGCCCCGTCCGTCGACGGCGCGTTGTCGACCACGATGATCTCCGCGGGCCCGGGCTCGCAGGCGTCCAGGGCGGCGAGGCAGCGGCGCAGGTCGTCTGGCCGGTCCCGGGTGCACACCACCACCGAAATCATGGGGGGATCGTTCTGCCGGGGAGGCGCAGGCGGCTTGGGCGCGGCCAGATGCGCGCCGGCCGCGTCCGCGACCAGGGTCGCCACTGCCGCGGCGGGCACCGGCAACTCGGATCTCACGAGGACGCGGTATCCGACCGGACGCGCATCATCCCAGACTACCACATATAGGCCGTTCTCGCCTGGCGCCGGCTTCAAAGGCAGGGGCGGCGCGTCGAGCGACAGGTGGCGTATGCCACAGGGGGCAAGCTGGGCGGCATCGACAGTCATGCAGGCGGGCTCGACGGGGAGGGGTGAGGGGCGGGAATAGAGGCGGGACTCGGACCATCCACTGCCTTGGCGGCCGCGGACCTGATCGCCGAGATCCGGTGCTTGGAGCGGCCGTACTCCCCGGCCAAGCCGACGATGCCGCCCCAGACCTCGGCATAGATCATCGGCATCGGCGTCGGATCTTTCCGACGGAGTCGGCCGCGCATGCGCCGGAGTTGGTAATTGAACCACCACAGAAGGAGGCGAACGAACGGGCCTCGCGTCGATGGGTTATCCTGAATGGACTTTGCGATGAAGGCCGCAAAGCCGAGACCCCACGTGTAATACTGGCGCCGGAGCACCGCGAGTTCGCGACGGTGCTCGTGATGAACGGCCATCTGCGGCTCGTAGACGAGGACCGCCCCCGCCCTGAGCACCCGGAAGAAGATGTCGAGGTCGCCGCCGCCCGGCAGTGGTCGTCCCGTGTCGAGCGCCTCGTCGAACCCGCCCATCTCCAAGACCAGGGAGCGCCGGAGGCTCATGTTGGCTCCGGCGCCGAAGCGGCCTGCTCCGAACGGGTAGTGCGCCTCGCCAAAGCGGTCGGGCCCGTAGCGGATCGGCCTGAAACCCCGCCGGAAGCCGCCGCGGCGCTCGAAGAGGACCTGAGCCTCGGTGTCGAGGACCATGGGTAGGACCAGCCCGGTCACGCAGCCTGAATCGGGGTTTTCAGCCCAAGCACGGCGGAGCGCCCAGAACCAGTTGCGGTCGACCACCACGTCGTCGTCCAAGAACGCGACCACCTCCCCCGTCGCTTCCTGCAGCGCGCGGTTGCGGGCAAAGTCGAGACCGACCAGCGGCTCCCGCACGTAGCGGACCCAGCCGCGCGCCGCGCAGACCTCGCGAAGTCGGTCGTGGCTCGAGGCGTTGTCGATGACGAGCACCTCGGGGCAGCCCGGCCCCGCCGCGCAGAAAGGCGCCAGGGAGCAGAGGAGGCGGTCTACCCAGTCGTCGCGGTCCTTGGAGCAGATGGCAATGCTTATAGACGGCGCTGCGTGCATAGGCGTGGAGGCCTCGGCGCGCCGCCGCTCGACCGCCGCGGCCTCCCTCGTCTCGCTCCCAACATAGGCCGAGGGATCGATCCAGTAGGCACCACGAGGCCGGTCGACCAACTCGAACCCGACGAGCCGGCCGCGGTCGCGCAGCACGAGCCCGACGCCATGCTCGCTCTCAGCGAAGGCGACCCGGGCTGGCAACTCGTCGATCTCTAAGTCCCGCAGGCCGAACCCCATTCGGTTTCACCTCAACTATTGACAAAATAGCTACGCCCCGACCCCCTCGTAGCAGGGGCCGCATCACAGCCCGCATTTGTTCGGGATAGCATATCGATAAGATGATCCGCATTGACAGTTTTTCGCAACTGGGAGGTGGAGTGACGCAAGCAACGGATCAGGACCGGATCGCACTCTTTCCCTGGGGCGGGGTCATCGAGGACTTCCTTGCCCCGATCGGCATCGACTACATCGGCTTTGCAGAGCAAATGTCTGGGGGCTGGCTGTTCGGCTACGTAGACGCGCTGCGCCGGCAAAACGTGGAAACGGTCATTGTAGCCCTTTCCCGGCAGGTGGACCGAGTCGAGAGGCACGTGAACCCGCGCACCGGTACAGTCACCTACTTCTTGCCGGCATCACTTGCTTACGACGCGCTGCGGCGCTGGCCGGGCGACACGGACGATCCCGACCGCCCCCGATTCAGGGGTGCGCGGGCCTTGCAGGACCTAGTGCGCTACACGGCGACACCCGCGCAGGCCGTGTCGAACATCCTTCGGGAGACCCGATGCCAGGCGATCCTGGCGCAGGAATACGAGTATCCTCGCTTCGATCGGCTGGTCCAGATTGGGCGGCGTCTCAAGGTGCCTGTCTTCGCGAGCTTTCAAGGCGCGCCACCGCCTGTATCGTGGATCGACAGGGTCATTCGGGGACGCAGCCTGCACGCAGCCGCCGGGTTGATCGTCGCGTCAGTGCCAGAAGCCGAACGGCTGCAGAGGGAATACGGGATCGACGCCGGTCGAATACATGCGATTCCCAATCCCCTTGACCTCGACCTCTGGTTTCCCGAGCCTCGGGATGCGTGCCGCAAGGCCCTCGGCTTTTCGCCGGACGCCACGATTGTAGTCTGCCATGGCCGCATCGAACTTCACCGCAAGGGTCTGGACGTGCTTCTCAAGGCGTGGCGCGACGTCGTTCGGCAGGCCGGGCCCGGCGAGTTGCGCCTCCACCTCATCGGTTCGGGTCAAGATGATGCACGGTTCGCGTCCCTGATTGAGAGCGATCCGATCCCGGGCCTCCGATGGGTGAGACGCTACGTGACAGATCGGAGCGAGGTCAGGCGGGAGCTCTGCGCGGCCAACCTTTATGTCCTGCCGTCCCGCCACGAAGGCTCGCCCGTGGCTCCCCTTGAAGCCATGGCCTGTGGCCTCCCGGTGGTCGCGGCCGACGCGCCGGGAGTGTCCGAGATCCTCGGGCGCGACGAGAGCTCGGGTGGCTTGGTCGTGGCCAAGAACGATCCGGAGGCCCTCCGCCAGGGCCTGTCGCGCCTGATCAACGACCCGAATCTCCGGGCGTGCCTCGCCGCGCAGGCGAGACCCCGCGTGGAGGCCCTGGCGTCGCTTGACGTCGTGGGTCGACGTCTGGCGGCGCTGCTGGGTGCGGGTCGGGGCAGGCGGACCGGTCATCTGGCACCCTAGCTGGCTTGGTCGCCCTGCATCGCACCGACCTCGGCGGCGCGGGCGGCAGGAAAGGGCCTCGGCTCCACCGCGCTCCTTCTTGCGCGCCGGAAAAGCTTGCGAGCCGCGGCCCTCAACGTCGCGCCGAGGTCGGCCTTCGCAGCTTCGCGAACGGCTTGTCCCCAGCCCAAGTAGTTCCTCGCAGCGAACTCCCGTCCGGCATAATAGAGCGCAAGGTAAACTCGCCCCAGCCGAACCTCTCTGGGATATCTCTCGCGGTATGGCTCTGTAACGAGGCGATGGGAGCGGATCATCCGCATCACGTTGCTCGACATCGAGGTGCTCGTGACGCGGTACCCGGTCAGGGGCAACGGCACGGCCGCTAACCCATGGCTCTCTGCGACGGCTAAGTAAAGCTTCAGGTCTTCGCAACCCTCGGCACCCTGCGCTCTCAGGCCGGGATCATAGCCGCCGACCTCTCTCATGACACGCTTGCGCAGGAGCGGAGAACTCCCGTTCGCGATGAAGTTGTGCAAAAGGAGATCGGGCAGCACATAGCCGTTGAAGGCCCGCCCGAAGGCCGCGCCCCAATCGATCGCATGGCCATCCTCGCGGACAGCGACAGAAAACGTGTAAACAAGCGCGCAGCTTTCGCCCGTGTCCATCATGGCACTCATCTGCCGCTCGATTTTCTCCGGCTGCCAGAGGTCGTCCGCGTCGAGGGTTGCGACAAACTCGGCACTGGCCTCGGCGGTACCGCGGTTGCGCGCTGAAGCCACGCCCCCCTGCTCCTGCGAGATCAGCCGAACGCGGGCGTCCGCGCGCTTGTGCGCGACGGCAATGCTGGGCGTCTCGTCGGTGGATCCGTCGTCAACGACGATGATGTCGAGGTGTGTGTAGGTCTGGCCGCGCGCGCTGTGCAGGGCCGCATCGAGGGTGGCGGCGGCGTTATGGGCTGGAATGACAACGGCGACGAGAGGACATGAGCCGGAAATGGATTGCCGATTCATTATTGCATCCACATAGGAACATGTCCGTCTTCAGGTGATTCGATACAGATGCCTCGGCCCAGGATCGATGGATCTGGTTCATCCAGGAAAGAGGTTAAGTGGTTCGGGCGTAGTGTCGCAAGTACCGCTGCGTAGGGTTCGTTTACTGATGCGCTTCCGCTCGGAGAATGATCCGCCTTGGGCGCATGTACGAGGCGATGTTGCCCAACAGGATATTGAGACGCTCAGTTCTCTTGGTTTGGCGAACGTTCCCGAGCACTGTTCCCAGGCTCCGTAAAATGAAACCCTGGCGCAACTGGCAACGAACCATGCTTGCACAGATAGGCAATCAGAGCCCTTACACGACGTCTCGCCAAAAGGTTGTGCAGCAACGCCGCGGAAGATCGAAAGCTCGGCAGAAATCAGCTTTAGGGGTCCGTGCACCGTCTCGATTGCAACCTGAAGGGGCAGACCGTTTCTGTTGAACTTTTAGTCAAGATGACTCCATGAGCCGGATGTGCGCACCCTCACTACGTACATATTTTCCTAGTGAGCTGGTAAACCGAGCTGCCCTCGACGAGCGCGACGGTCATGCAACCGAAACATTGGACTTCGTCTTGGTGGGCAAGAAGGTCGACTTTGACCTCAGCGGGGACGTTGTACTGGCTCTCGCCTGTGAGTTGAGGTTTGAGGGCCATCAGCAGTGTAGGGCAGGCTGACGGTGAGTGCCTCATTCCCTGATCTTGGCGTCATCATCGCCGCCCGCGATGCTGCGGCAACGATCGGTGCCGCTGTGGCCTCGGCATTGGCCGACCCGCTGGTGGGTGAAGTCGTCATGGTGGACGACGGCTCTACGGACGGCACGGCGGCGGCTGCCGCGCGTGTTGCCGCCGGCGACAGCCGTTTCCTGGTGCTTGTGAACTCCACCAGTCTCGGCCCCGCAGCGGCACGCAACCGCGCGCTGGATCACATGCGGGCTCCGGCGATTGCGATCCTGGACGCTGATGACCGCTTCCTGCCCAGTCGCTCCGCAAGGCTGGCCGCAGCGCACGATTGGGACCTCGTGGCCGACAACATTGTCTTCGTCGCCGACCCCGAAGCACCGCTGCCGCCTCTCCTCCTCAACCTGCCTGAGCATTTTGAGACGGTTCTGCCCTCAACGTTCATCGCGGGCAATATTGCTCAGAACGGACGACCGCGGGGGGAACTCGGCTTCCTCAAGCCTGTGATGTCGCGTGCCTTTCTGGAGCGTTGGGGCCTGCGCTACGACCCGGCGCTGCGATTGGGAGAGGACTACGACCTTTATGTCCGGGCGCTCCTCGCTGGGGCACGGTTCCTCCTGACCCGGAGGCCAGGCTATGTGGCCGTCGTGCGTGGAGAGTCACTGAGTTCCCGCCACACCGCAGCCGACCTCGCGGCACTCGCCGCAGCTGCCCGGCGGCACCTCTCAGTCGCAACCCACGACCCGGCGCTCGAAGCGGCCATGCGGCGTCTTCTGCGGCAAGTGGAGACACGGCACGCACACCAAGCGCTTCTCGACCGCAAGCGGCAGGTCGGGACCTTGAAAGCACTCACTGAACTCCTCGGGCGCCCCGACCTCGCGCCGGCGGTTGCGCACTCGATCCTGCGCGACAAGCTCGCGGCTGGACCTGAGCCGTCAGTTCTGCCGCGCCTCCTCCTGCCCGAGGCCTAGAGCGCCTAGACCCGGCACCAGGGGAGATGAGTGCGCCTCAACCTCTCCGGCGCGAAGCCGTGTGAGAGATTGCTCGACCCACCCTCTCGCCCACGTTTCTCAGTGTAGAAGATTCGTCCCACCTAGGCGGTTCGGAGTGAGAGGCATGCCGTTCTCTATCATACAATGGCCTAACTGCCGGCGTAGTTCTGACTCCGGGTGACTGAGAGACACAGCTGTGCTCCCGCCTTTCACGCATGTAGAAAGACTTCGCCATATTCTTGACAATTTTTACGTGTGAAACACACCTCTAACGTGTGCGATGCGACCGTGGCAGGAGCTTCCATGCTAATCGTTCATCTGTTTGCGGGCTTTGTAGCGGCCTTCACTCTGGCGCTCTGGGCTTGGTTGGACGGCGCGTCGTTCTGGGCCATGCTGGGCCTGTATGTGCTCGGTGGGAACCTGGGCGTCGCAGCGAGCGCCACAGTGGCGCTAATCCTGCCGCGCACGGGAGCGCAAAAAAATGTGGCCTACCTTCACCCGGCGGAATGACGTTTGGTTGCGAGACGGAAATTTCGGACGCCGGGTTATTGTCGAATGGGCCCGATCTGCAGCCACTTTGCGAGGGCGGCACCGGGCAGTATAGCTAGAGTACTGCGAATTGTCCGCGCAACTATGCTTCGTTGAGATGAAGTGGCTGGAGTTGCTACACCGCCAGCCGCTGCACCTCCGCTGTCCTCGGCATGACCCAGGAGATACTTCAGATCATTCCCGTAAGGCTGAGCGATTGCAGCTCTTGCGGTGATCCTGTCGGGAGAGGCTGAGATTCTGAGAGCCGTCGATTGTAGCGGACTCATCTGACCTTCTGAAAAGCGGACAGTTAGTTCCCGTTTGGTCAACGATACGACAGTGGGGACAATCAAGTCCTAAGCATGTGAAAGCCTGCGCCCGAGCGCTGGATAGGTTTTGCGTCAGCCACACAGCCCACAAAGACCCGATGATCTGCCAGATGCCGCTAGCTGCTCAATGGTCAATGGCCGCTCGGCCCGCAGTCGGATCCATCTCCGCCGGCACTTTCAGCAACTCCTTGATGGCGCTCTGGCCTCAGATAAGCGTGCCGATCTACCGGGCTTACGAGCGGTGCTTCGAGCTGAGGTCTGAGCTGAGCAGGTGGCCGAGGTCGAAGGCGGGATGGAAGCAGTTAGCGGCGCTCCATGGACCAGACTGCATTGCTGGGCCCGCCGGCACAGATCCTCACTGCGTCTGCATGGCGACTGCGCATGCCCCTCTCGGCAGACTGGGAGACTTGGTTTAGAGCTCCGACGGCAGTCGAGCTCCCGATGAAGCTGCCGCCCTGAAAGTATTGAATGAGATATGCCACTGGTCCCAACCCTGCCTGTCCCGTCCCACGGGAAGGAAGCTTGGGCCTGAGCGACAGTTCCTTCACGAGTCGCTGAGCTTTACGCAACTCCCGGGGTGGTCTGCGACTTTGGCGCGGGGACAGGAGACCAGCAGGGGCAGCGAGCGCGAGACTTGCCAAAAATGAGGAAAAAGCGGCCCTTCCGATTGTGTCAGAATTGTGACAGACTTTCGGCAGCGGAAACAGGAGGCTGGTCATGAAGATGCGAAGCACGGACCTGAGCGCTCCTAAAATCCATAACCATGGGGGTGGAAGGCCCTTGTTGTGGTTCGCCATCGTGGCGCTAATCGTGGCCACGCTGCTGATGTTCGTGATGTTCTTCGGCGGCGAGATCGCGTTCCCTGTGGGGTGACGCTTGTACCGAGTCCCACGAAAACCCACAATCTGCTTGGTCCTGCTATCTGCGAGGCTCGTCTCTGGCCGGTCTCTCAGGTCTTGATTGTGAAGACCCGGAGGGAGGACCAACCCTGTGCGTTGCCCATGCCCCTTTTCTATGGTGTCGGAAAAGTCTGTTGATCCTGGCCAGAGCCTACCAATGGACTTTCAGGCCAAAGCCGCGATCCTGCCCCTGCGCGCTCCGTGGCGGATATGCGCGGGGGCAGCTTACACAGAGCGCCGGTTCATGGAAGGCTGGGCCGGAGGTCGCTCCTACGTCGCCCTATCCTGCCGAAGGCGTGATCTCAGGTTCAGTCGGCGGCGTCCTCGGCCTCCTCGGCCGCGTCTTCAACTGCTTCCTCGGCGGCTTCTCCGGTTGCCACGCCTTCTTCGTTCACGACTGCACCATCGGTCCCCACCTCAGCAGCTTCATCACCTCCGAAGAGGCCGAAGAGCCAGGCCAAAAGAAGGAGCAAAATGATCGCTCCCACGATGTACCCTATTGTCCGTGAACTGCCGCGCCCGTCTGCCATCTCAGTCTCCCTTCATGCAGGCCAGGATCTCTGGCCCATGCAGTCCCACATCACGGATCCGTGATGGTTCCCAGGCACTGTGAGCCGTCGAGGTGCCCACCTATTCTCAGACCGACGTGGAGGCCTGCATGCGACGAGTGGTCCTGATCGTGTCAATGCTGGCCGTGACTGCTGGCCTGCTCTTCCTTGTGCTTGGGCCCGAGGGACGGCGCGCGATGCTGGTTGGGCTCACCGACCCACTCCACGGACTTGATCACTTCCTGGCTCTTCTGACGGTGGGTGTTTGGGCGGGGCGGTTGCGGAACCCCGACCTATGGGTGCTTCCAGCCGCCTTCCTGACCGGCATGGTGCCGGGCTTTGTGTTGGCCGTGGACCAGACCCCAATCCGGCTCGCAGACATCCTGGTCCACATCGTCGTGCTGGGCTCGCTTCTGTCGTTCGTGGCCGCGATCCTGATCCCGATCCGCCTGCCCACACGGGAGGCTGTCAGTACGGTGGCCATGATC
>CADCUU010000244.1 GCA_902805995.1 uncultured Rubellimicrobium sp. | reverse complement strand
GGGAGAGACTTCGGGCCTCGTCCTCGCCCCATGTGGTGCCCCGCTATTCCGACCCCGCGGGCGTCGACCCGGAGGAGGCGCTGGTGGCCTCCCTGTCCTCCTGCCACTTGCTGACCTTCCTGCATCTCGCGGCCAAGGCGGGCTTTGTGGTGGACAGGTACGAAGACGCCGCCGAAGGCGTGATGGAGCGCCGGGCCGACGGTCGCTTCTGGGTGGCGCGCGTGACGCTCCGCCCCAGGATCGTCTGGGGGGCGGGCGGCGCCCCCGCGCCCGAGGTGGAGGACCAACTCCATCATGCCGCGCACGAGGAATGCTTCATTGCAAACTCGGTCAGGACCGAGGTGACCTGCATCCCCGTCCGTTAGAACCGGAGTGGCGCTGCCGTTCGCGGAACGGCGCCGGACGCCCTCACCGCCCGTGGACCAAGGCGGTGGGGACTTCGATGAGGCAGGGACCGCCGCGTTTTGCCGCCGTCCTCAGGGCTTCGGGCAACGCATCGAGCGATTCAAGCCGCTCGGCTGGTATCCCATAGGCACCTGCGACCTCCACGAAATCCGGTGGGCGGGGAGTGACGCCGATGGGCTCGGCTCCGGCCTCCAGCATGGCGCTCTCGATCTCGCGGTAGCCGTGGTTGTTCCACACGAGCAGGATGATGTGCGCGCCCTCGTCGGCTGCCGTCCCCAACTCCGGCAGCGTGAACTGCAGCCCCCCGTCGCCAGCCAGCGCCACCACGGGGCGCGACGGGTCGGCCAGCGCGCAGCCGATGGCGGCGGGCAATGCATAGCCCAGCGTGCCGAAGCCCATGGCCGAGTTGAACCAGCCCCCCGCCGCGCCGGGTTCAAAGAACAAGTTTCCCGCATAGACCGGCTCGGTCGAATCGCCGACGATGGGGGAGCCCGGCAGCGCCGCGCGGACCATCTCCAGCACGGACAGGGCGCGGGCATGTTCCGGCGACAGCGCCGCCCGGGCTGCGTCCCGCAGGTCTGCGGCCTTGGCCGTCCCGTCCCGTGTCCCTGAGGGCAGCGCCGCCCGGATCGCCTCGGCCGCAGCGCTTGCGTCGCCCAGGAGCACGACCTCGGCCCGCGGTCCGCGCGCGACCTGCGCGGGATCGATCTCCGCCCGGATCAGGCCGTGCAGGGCCGGCATCCCGCCGTCCACGTACATGTCATAATCGGTGGGCCCGAACTCCGTCCCTAAGGCCAGCACGGCGTCGGCCTCAGCCATCATGGCCCGCACGGGGGGCAGGCAAGGCGAGGCGGGCACCGACAGCGGATGCCCCGCCATGAGGCCCCGGGCGTTGGTGGTCTGCACCACGGGCGCGCCCAGCGCCTCGGCCAGCGCCCGCAGATCGGCCCGCCGCGCGCCGCCTCCGGCCAGGATCAGCGGCCGTTTGGCGGCGGCCAGTCGCCGCGCCGCTTCTTCGACCGCGTCAGGGTCGGGCCGTGGCGGGGCCGGGCGGGCAGACGGCGGCAGCGCCTCGCAAGGCAGGCCCATGACGTCGATGGGGATCTCCAGATGCACGGGGCCGGGCCGCCCGCCCGTCGCCACCGCCCAAGCCCGGTCCAGCGCCTCCGCCAGCCCCCCAGGATCCAGCAGCGTGTGCGACCAGAGCGCCACTGATTCCAACGTGCGCCGCTGATCCGGAAGTTCGTGCAACGCCCCCTGCCCACGCCTGAGGTTCCCCCTCGCCAGAGTCGAGGACACCACGAGCATCGGCACCGACTCGCTGCGCGCCTGCGCCATGGGGGTCAGGATGTTGGTCAGCCCTGGCCCCGTGATGACGAAGGCCACGCCCGGCTGCCCGGTGGCACGCGCCCAGCCCTCGGCCATGAAGCCCGCGCCCTGCTCGTGGCGGGGCGTGACGTGACGAATGCCCGACCCTGACAACCCGCGATAAAGCTCGATCGTGTGGACGCCGGGAATGCCGAAGACGGTCGCCACCCCGCGCGCCGCAAGCCCCTCCACCAAGGCCATCCCCACCGTCCTCATCCGTCCTCCGCTGTTTTCCTGAAAGTTAGGCGCAATGCTGGCTTGGGCGTCAATAGACCGGCGGGGAGATGACCCAGACCGCGACGGCCGGGATCTCCCCATCGTTGCGCCAGGCGTAGGGCTGGCCCGCGAACTGGAAGCTGTCCCCAGGCGACAGGCGGAACTCCCGGTTCCCAATGGCCAGGGTCAGCACCCCCTGGAGGAGGACGCCGCCATGCTCCGCCCCGCGCTCCGAGACGGGGCCGTCGCTGCTCGCCCCTGGGGCAAAGACCGAGCGGATCATCTCGAAGCTGCCGCCCAGGCGCGGGGACAGAAGCTCCTCCGATAGCCCGCTTTCCAGGGAGCCGATGGGCACACGGTCGGCCTCGCGCTGGATAAGGCCCCGCTCGCCCTCGTCGCGCCCGGAAGAGCGGAAGAAGAACGAAATGCTGATGCCGAGCTGCCCCGCCAAAAGGCCCAGGTCGCGGACCGAGGGCGTCGTCTGCCCCCGCTCGATCTGGCTGAGCCAGCCCACGGATCGCCCGATGGCCGAGGACAGGCTTTGCAGCGTGAGGTCGCGGGCCCGTCGCAGGGCGCGGACGTCCTCGCCGATCTGTCGCGACATGGGACCCTCCAGGGTTAGCTGGCTCTGGCCCAGTTGTCTGAAACCGACATCCACTTTCAAGGCCTGAGTGAAAAACTAGCTTGAGATTTCACAAGACCGCTGCCAGCATCCGAACAATCCCACTCCAATTTCCAGGTCTGGCCATGAGCGTCCTTCCCACCTCCGCCCGCGTCGTCATAATCGGCGGCGGGGTCGTGGGCGTCTCGGCGCTGTATCACCTCGACCGCGCGGGCTGGACGGACTGCGTGCTGCTGGAGCGGAACGAGTTGACCGCCGGATCGACCTGGCACGCGGCGGGGAACGTGCCGACCTTCTCCTCCTCCTGGTCGATCATGAACATGCAGCGCTACTCGGCGCAGCTCTATCGCGGCCTCGCAGAGGCCGTGGACTACCCGATGAACTACCATGTCACGGGCTCCCTCCGCCTCGCGCATACGGAGGAGCGGATGCAGGAGTTCGCCCGCGTCGTCGGCATGGGCCGCTATCAGGGAATGGACCTCGACCTGCTGGCCCCGGGGGAGATCCGGGACCGCTACCCGTTCCTCGAACTCCACGACCTTCAAGGCGCTCTCTACGATCCCTACGACGGCGACATCGACCCGTCGCAACTCACCCAGGCGCTGGCCAAGGGGGCACGGGACCTCGGCGCGCAGATCCACCGCTTCTGCCGCGTGACCGGCGCGCGGCGCGAAGGCGGCCGCTGGATCGTGGAGACGGAGCAGGGAGAGATCGCCTGCGACAAGGTCGTCAACGCCGGGGGCTACCGCGCGCGGGAGGTGGGGGCCTGGTTCGGCCGCGACGTTCCCATGATGACCATGAGCCATCAGTACCTCGTCTTCGACACCGTCCCGGAACTGGAGGACTGGTCGCGCGGGCAGGGCCGCAAGCTGCCCCTCCTGCGCGACGTGGACGTGTCCTATTACCTCCGGCAAGAGAAGATGGGCTTCAACCTTGGCCCCTACGAGCCCGACTGCCGGGCGCATTGGGTCGAGCCCTCGGACCCCATGCCCGACGACTTCTCCTTCCAGCTCTTCCCCGACGACCTCGAGCGCATCGCCCCCATCGTGGAGGACGCGATGCGCCGCGTGCCGATCCTCGAAGGCGCGGGCCTCCAGCGCGTCATCAACGGGCCGATCCCCTATGCCCCGGACGGCAACCCGCTCCTGGGCCCCATGCCCGGCGTCCCCGACGCCTATGAGGCCTGCGCCTTCACCTTCGGCATCTGCCAGGCCGGGGGTGCGGGCAAGGTGCTGGCGGAATGGGTGACCCAAGGCCGCACCGAATGGGACATGTGGTCCTGCGACCCCAGGCGCTTCACCGACTACACCGATCAGGCCCACTGCGTGGCCAAGGGCCTGGAGACCTACGGCCACGAATACGCCATCCACTTCCCCCGCCACGCCTGGCCCGCGGGGCGGCCCCGCAAGGTCAGCGCCATCCACGACCGGATCGCGGCGCTCGGCGCGCAGTTCGGCGCGACGAACGGCTGGGAACGCGCCCTCTGGTACGCCCGGCCCGGCGACGACACCTCCGAGGCGGCCACCCAGACCTGGCGCCGCGACGGCCCCTGGCTCCTCCGCCTCCGGGAAGAATGTCTCGCCGTCCGCAACGCCGCTGGCATCCTCGACCTCCCCGGCTTCTCCCGCTTCCTGCTCGAAGGCCCCGGCGCCAGCGCCTGGCTGGCCCAGCAGGTAACCGGCCGCATCCACAGGCCCGGCCGCATGTCCTTGGGC
>CADCUU010000243.1 GCA_902805995.1 uncultured Rubellimicrobium sp. | reverse complement strand
CCGGAAGGCGCGGCGGGCCGGGATGCCCGGCGACCTCTCCGGCGCGGGTGCGACCGTGCCCTGGGCGATCCGGGGCGCGTGCTCGAAGCCCTGGAGGAGGTGCAGCGCCTGCGCGTAGTGGCGGCGGATATCCTCCTCGCGCAGTTCCATCAGGTCGGCGGACAGGCTCATCGGGTCACCGGAGGTTGAGGATCTGGCCGCCCTCGCCCACCACGTACTTCCGCAAGGAGCGGAAGGCGGGCGGGTCCAGTTCGACCAGCGCCTGATAGGGGCGGGCGGGAAGGATGATGGAACGGGTGAGCGACGTGACGCCCTGCTCCTGCGGCTGGGCCAACTCGTAGACCTGCCGCTCGGAGGCGCCGAACCAGCCGGCCTTCACCTCCTCGGTGCGCTGGCTGCGCAGGTCCTCCTCGGTCCAGACGAGAGCCCAGTCCTCGCCTTCGGGCGCGCGGGCCTGGGCCAGCACTTCGCGGATGGGGCCGGTCTGGGACGTGAAGGCCGAGGAATGCATGGGCCCGATGCGGAACCGGCGCAGGCGCTTGGGGTGCAGATCGTGGAAGTCCTCGTCGAATCCCCGCGCAATGGTGAGGAGCGTGAGGCCCCCGACCGACTGCGCCATAAGATGCAGCTGCACGAGCGGCCAGCGCATCCCGTCCTTGGGCAGGCCCTCGCGGCCCGTATCTTCCACGGTCATCATGTAGATGACGGGCAGGTTGTCGGTCGTCTCGTAGACGCTCCAGGTCAGCAGATAGCGCCGCCGCTCCGACCGGCCGCCGCCCTCGTTGCCGATCCACACCGCGTCGGGGTCGTTGCGCGCGTAGAAGAGGCCGCCCTTGCGAAGCTCCTCGTAATACAGCCGCTGGCTCAGCGCGTATTGCAGCTTCACCGGCGTCACGCGGTCCGACAGGATCACGCGCACCATCTCGTCCTTGAGCGTCTCGACCGAGGGCATTCCCGCAAGGTGCCGCTCCGCCTGCGTGGCGTCCGAGGCCATGGCCATCAGCTCCGCCGCGACCGGGAAGCCCGACTCCACCCGGTCGAAGGTGAGCTTGCCCGCCTCGCGCGCCGCCCCCGCGAAATGATACTTCAGCGCCAGCGCCCGGAAGGTGAGCGTGAGCGACACCAGCGCCCGCGCGAAGGCCTCGATCTCCTCAGCGGTCATGCGCCCCGCCGCCTGCTCCTCGGCCGCGACCTTGCCGAGGTGCCCGGTGATGCGCTCCCATTTGCGGAAGTAGCGGCGGGTGGCGACGGTGTCCTCAAGGACCTGATGGTCGAGGGTAAGGTTGGTGGCGGGTGCCATCAAGAACCCTTTCTCCGGTTCCAAGCCCACCAGAAAAATCCAGTTACACCTGCCACAGCTAAAGCAACAACGCCGAATGCAAACAGGACGACGCCAGGAAGCACAGTGAAAGCCAAGAGAACCCCCATCGTCCTCCCAACAACGGGGGCGGCGGTCCATGAAGCCGGGAATGCGGCCGTCATGATGGACAGAAGCAGCCAAGGGGCCAACATGGCCCCAATCAGCCCGATGCCGAGCTTCGCGTTCCACATGACGTACTGAGGGCCAAGCTGGAGGTTTTCCATGAACCGCACGAACTTGGACATGCTCAACTCGGCGGCCCGCCAGCCCCGTAGAGGTTCTTGTCGTGCTTCTCGACGATGGCCTGGAAGCGGCGCATGAAGCGCTCGTCGGCCTTGGCCTTGGCCTCCATCACCTCGCGGGAGAAGACCATCTGGTCCTCGTGCGCCTCCAGCATGTCGGCCATCCGCGCGTTGGTCGCGGCGCCGATCCCGGCCATGGCGGTCTGGGCTTCCTGGTCGGTCTTGACCCCGATCTCGTTGATGCGGTGGGCCACGTCCTGCTGCTGCGCGGTCTTGAGCGACTTGGACAGCGCGTCATAGAGCACCACCCGCTGCCGGGTGTCCGTCCGCAGCTTGTTGATGAGGACCATCTGCGTCGCCGCCTGGTTCTGAAGGGAGTCGATCCAGGTCTTGCCGCTCTCGATGTAGCGCTCCAGCGTCTGGGACAGCGCGAGCTTCACCTGCTCCTGCCGGACCATCTCGTTGTGGCGGGAGTTCATCTGGGCGAGGTCCGTCTCCAGCCGGGTGCGCGCTGCAGGGTCCGTCTCGGCGGCGATCTGGTTCTCCAGCGCGATGATCTTCGGATCCATTTCCGTGATCATGCGGCGGGTCTCCTCCAGCTCCCCCACGACCTGCTCACGCTCGGTCAGCGTGGAGGCGAGGTTCCCCTCCACCCGCGTCTTCTGCTCCTCCAGCATGGCAAGCTGGCCTTCGAGGAGCTTCACGATCGTGTCGGACTTGCCGATCAGGTCCTGGAGCTTGTCGTCGATGGTCGCGAGCCGCATCCGCTCCTGCCGCATCGCCTCGGACTTCGATGCGTTGAAGAAGCCCACGAAGCTTTCCCACCCCGTCTTGTTCCGCATCTCCTGGAAGTCCTTGGAGAAAGCGGAGGTGACGTCGTCGAGGCCCATGATGAGCTCGGCTATGTTGGCGTTCATGACCTCGGTGTGCTTGTGCACGTCCTGAAGCGTCGCATTCTCGATATCGAGGCCTGTCTCGGTGCCTTGGGCCATGCGGGTGCGCGCCGTCTCGATCCGGCCCGTGAGCTCCGAGATCTTGGATTGGGCGGCCGCCACCTGGGCCTGGCTTTCGCGGATCTGGGTCTCGAAGTCGGCCATGGCGATTCTCCCTACGCTCGCGGTTTCGTGTTAACTGGGGGTTGTAGTGCCCTTCGGAAAGGGCTGTCACCACGCGAATCGGCCGGGGGAGGCTTCATGTCCGACGAGCTGTTCCAATTCCTGTCTCGCAGCGCGGCGACGCCCGAAGTCTCGCGTCCCCCGCGCGACAGGGTGGTGGCGGGCGATCCCGTCTTCACCACCTGGAACGCCGAGGAGCGCGGAGGCCTGTATTGCGGGCTCTGGCAGGCCACGCCGGGCAAGTGGCGCATCCGCTACGACGAATGGGAGTACTGCCGCATTCTCGAAGGGCTGTCGGTCATCACCGAGGAGCGGGGCGCCGCCCGCATCGTGCGGGCGGGTGACAGCTTCGTGATCCGCCCAGGCTTCCGGGGGACATGGGAGGTGCTGGAGACGACGCTCAAGGACTACGTCATCTCCACGTGACGGACCCTCAGCCCGCGTTGGGCAGGATCACCGGCTCAAAGCCTGCGCCGACCATCTCCACCCCGCCCGCGGGCAGGACGGTCTGGCCCTCCGCGCCCGACACGTAGATGTCAGTCTCGTCGGGGATGTAGGTCACGCCGCCCTGTGCGGCCGGATTGGCATAGAACTCCTCGGGCACCATGGCCTGCGGCACGGGCGGGCGCTGGCTGTCGCCGTAGAAGGCCGGAAGCTGGATCCCCCGATTGGCCATCAGAGGCCCTTCGATGCGAAGAGACTCCTCAAGGGAGCGGACCACCACGCGGGTGCTGGTAGGCACGCGGCCGAAGAGGTCGATCACGTCGTGGTTGAACATCCGGATGCAGCCCGCCGATCCGGAATTCCCGATGGACGACAGGTCGTTGGTGCCGTGGATGCGGTAGTAGGTGTCCCGCGACCCGCGATACAGGTACAGCGCCCGTGCGCCCAGGGGCGAGGACAGCCCGCCCGGCACGCCGCCGCGGAATGGCCCATAGGTCTCGGGCTCACGGCGGAGCATGTTCGCGGTGGGCGTCCATCCCGGCCACTCGGCCTTGCGCGCGATGGTGAAGCCGCCGCTCATCCCGAGCCCCTCGCGGCCCACGGCGATGGGGTATCGGATCGCCATGCCGTCGGGCTGGACCCAATAGAGGAACTTGGCGTGGGGGTCGATCTCGATGGTGCCGGGCGCTTCGGTCCCGCGATAGGGGACCACGGCGCGGCGGTTCACGCCCTCCACATAGCCGGGCGGCACCGGCGGAAGCGTGTAGCCCCCATCCTCCATCAGCCCGTAGCCCTGCACGATTTGGGACACCGGCACGCCACCGATGACCTCCTCGGGCTGGGTCACGTCCGGCGGCGCGGCGCAGGCGGACAGCGACAGGGCGGCAAGGAAGCCCAGGACGCGAAGGCCGCCCCAGGGGCTGTTAAGGGATGCACGCATAGGGGAATTCGTCCTTGGCAGAAGGATTTTTCCAACGATAGCAACTTCGGACAGGGGCGCAATCCGTGCTGTCCGTGTCGCCGATGGACCATGGCGCGGGCGCAAGTCCCCTGCTTTCCCGCGCGCAGATACCGTCGATCCAGCATGGACGACACCGGCCAGCCGCTGCGCGATCGCCGCCGTGCTTCACAGGCCGATGCGCCGATCAGTTACAGCGGAGCACCCTCCTGCCCGCCGCCAGC
>CADCUU010000242.1 GCA_902805995.1 uncultured Rubellimicrobium sp. | reverse complement strand
TCGGACACCTTTGCCGCAGGTTCGGCAGATCGTTCACCCTGCCCTGGATTCGGCTCCGCTAGCCGTCGCAGCTGGCGCATCGTGCTGTCCCGCAACAACTGCGCTGGACCGCGGAATGTAGCAGTTCTGCAAGACATCCTCGTCATTCCCGACCGGGAGCAGTCGTCAGCCCAGACCCGAATCATGCCCATGTCGGCAAAGCCGCCCAGGCTGGCCTGAGCCATCCGGGCGGCACAAGCATGCGGGCACAACACGGTCGCCGCCAGCAGCTTGGACCTTCACCCAACGCTCAGGCGGCCGCCTGACAGCATGGCATAACGTGCTCCGGGCTTGGCAGGCCGCCGCCAAGGGCCTAAGCCCGGCCGAACCCCAAGGCCCCGCCCCATGCCCGCGACAGAGACTTCGGACCCGACCCTGGCCGACCGGCTCGTGAACCTCGCGCTGCGGGGCGCGATCGGGACCGCGATGGCCCTGCCCTATCCCCGGCGGGTGGCCTTCTTCGGCGGATTGGCCCGGCGCGCGGCGGGACCGCTGGCGGGCTACCGGCGGAGGGCGCTCGAAAACCTCGCCCTCATCCGGCCCGACTGGAGCGAGGAGCGCCGCCGCGCCGTGGCCGGGGACACTCTCGACAACTTCGGCCGCACCTTGATCGAGAACTACTCCTGGCGGGATCTGCGGGACCGCCTCGCGGGGACCCCCATCACGGGCGGGGGATTGCCGCATCTGGAGGAGGCGCGGGCCCAGGGCCGCGCGGTCGTCTTCGTCACCGGGCATTTCGGCAACCACGAGGCGCCGCGCCATGCTCTGACCGCGCGGGGCTTCCGCATCGGGGGCCTTTACCGCGAGATGGGGAACCCCCTGGTGAACGCCCATTACGCCGCTACCATGGCCGGGGTGTCGGGCCCTGTCTTCGCCAAGGGGCGTCGTGGGACGATGGGCTTCGTGCGGCATCTGGCGGGCGGCGGGATGGCGACGATCCTGTTCGACCTCCACGACCGGCGGGGCGAGGCGATCCCCTTCCTCGGCCGCCCGGCCCTGACCTCAACGACGGCTGCGGAGCTTGCGCTGCGGTTCAATGCCTTGATGGTGCCCTATTGGGGCATCCGCCAGACCAACGGCCTGTCCTTTGCTATTGCAGTAGAGGAACCGATCCCCCACGCCGCGCCCCTCGCCATGATGGAGGAGGCGACGCGACGGCTGGAGGCGCGGGTCCTCGCCCATCCGGGCCAGTGGTTCTGGGTCCATCGCCGGTGGAAGAGCGGTCCCCGCCCGTAATCGCCCCTCAGTGATCGACCTTGCTGGCGGCGCGGATGCGGCCCGGCCCGGGCTCCTGCAACAGCACCACGGCCGGCTCATCGCCCTCCGCCGGGACGGTCAGGGACAGGGGCTCGGTGCCGTCCCAGGTCGTCAGCGTCTCCCATGAGGACACGATGTTCGAATAGGACATGGTCAGCCCCGCATTCTCCCCCCCCGTGATGACGACGTCGTCCTTGGGCAGGTAGCGCACGAGGTGAACCTCCAGCGGCGTCTCCAACGGCATCGCCGGCGCCTCGATCAGGAGATCGTCGCCCTCGCGCGAGGCCCGGAGGTCCACCGGGGTCGTCCCATCGGCATGGGCGTGAAGCCGCTCGAGCACCGCCATCGTGTCGCCGCCGATGATGCGGTCCGCCCCGTTCACGATGATCTGGGGGGTGTAGACCATGCGCTCGCCCGCTGTGCGGGCATAGGCCTCCTGCCGCGCGGTATGTCCGGGGGAGGCGAATCCGTCGGGCCAGCCGATGTAGTCCCAGTAGTCCACATGGAGCGCGAGCGCGATCACCCCATCCATATGCGCGAGGTCCGCGAGCATCTCGTCCGCCGGGGGGCAGGAGGAGCAACCCTGCGACGTGAACAGCTCCACCACGACGGGGAGCTTCTGTTCGGCCAGGGTGACCTGGGGCGACAAGGTGGAAAGGGCGATGCTGGTCGCCGTGAGGAGTCGCATCGGGTGTCCGCCTGGCCTTCCAAGAGTGACCTCGGGCTTACGGGACCCCCCAGCCCCACGCCAATCAATGAATTGAGAGAGCCCCGTCAGGTGCGGCAAGCGCGCCACGGAACTCCCTGCGATCCTGTCGGTTTTCGGCGACGCTGGCAAGGCTGCACACCAAGGGAGGCGCCCGGAGCAGTCCTCAGAGCCCGCTACGCTTCCGTAGGGGCACCGGCCCGGGTCTCGCCCGATTGTGCCACGGGGAGACCTGCGGCGCCTCGCTCCTGATATACGCAGCAAGACTCACGACTGGTCTGTGCGTCCCATACCCTGCTCGCGACAACCAGGGTCGCATCGTGCCCCGCGACCCGCCGAACCTTATCGGAGGGACTTCCGCTTTTCGGTGTGCAATGGTATACAAACCGGCGACCGCGATCCCCATATCGCGCTCGAAGCTTTTGGAAGGATTCGCCCATGCCCATCGTCGCAGGCCATGACAGCGCCGGCGTCCGCCGCAGCCTCTCCGTCAACGGACAGTCGTTCGCCTACTACTCCATTCCCGCGGCGGAGCAGGCGGGCCTCGGGTCCTTCGCGCGCCTTCCGGCCGCGCTCAAGGTCGTGCTCGAGAACCTGCTGCGCTTCGAGGACGGGGGCTTCTCCGTCTCGCTCGACGACATCCGCGCCTTCGGGGACTGGGCCGCGAACGGCGGCAAGTCCGACCGGGAGATCAACTACCGCCCCGCCCGCGTGCTGATGCAGGACTTCACGGGCGTTCCGGCGGTCGTGGACCTCGCGGCGATGCGCGACGGCATCAAGGGCCTGGGCGGCGACGCGCAGAAGATCAACCCGCTGTCCCCCGTGGACCTCGTCATCGACCACTCCTTCCAGATCGACGAGTTCGGCAACGCCCGCGCCTTCCAGGTGAACGTGGAGCGGGAATACGAGCGCAACATGGAGCGCTACCAGTTCCTGAAATGGGGCCAGACCGCCTTCGACAACTTCCGCGTGGTGCCCCCCGGCACCGGCATCTGCCATCAGGTGAACCTCGAATACCTCGCGCAGGTCGTCTGGACCGACACCGACCAGACCGGTGAGGCGGTGGCCTACCCCGACACTCTCGTGGGGACGGATTCGCACACGACCATGGTGAACGGCGCGGCCGTGCTCGGCTGGGGCGTGGGCGGGATCGAGGCCGAGGCCGCGATGCTGGGCCAGCCCGTCTCCATGCTCATCCCCGAGGTCGTGGGCTTCAAGCTGACCGGCAAGCTGCGTGAGGGCTGCACCGCGACGGACCTCGTGCTCAAGGTCGTGCAGATGCTCCGCAAGCACGGCGTGGTCGGCAAGTTCGTCGAATTCTACGGCGAAGGCCTCGACAACCTGCCGCTCGCGGACCGCGCGACGATCGGGAACATGGCCCCCGAATACGGCGCGACCTGCGGCTTCTTCCCCATCGACAACGAGACTCTGCGCTACCTGCGCGTCACGGGCCGCGAGGAGTCGCGCATCGCCCTCGTGGAAGCCTACGCCAAGTAGAACGGCTTCTGGCGCGACGCGGGCTACGAGCCGATCTACAGCTCCACCCTTGGCCTCGACATGGGCGAGGTCGTGCCCGCCATCTCCGGCCCCAAGCGTCCGCAGGACCACACCCCGCTCGACGTGGCGTCCGAGAGCTTCTTCAAGGTCGTCTCGGAGTACCGCAAGGGCGCGGAGGCCAAGACCAGCGCAACCGTCGCCGGTGAGGACTACACCCTGTCCGACGGCAGCGTGGTCATCGCCTCCATCACCTCCTGCACCAACACGTCGAACCCCTACGTGATGATCGGTGCGGGCCTCGTCGCGCGCAAGGCGCGGGCCTTGGGCCTCACGCGCAAGCCCTGGGTCAAGACCTCGCTCGCGCCCGGCTCGCAGGTCGTGTCGGCGTATCTGGAGGCCGCTGGCCTGCAGGAGGACCTCGACGCCATCGGCTTCAACCTCGTGGGCTATGGCTGCGCGACCTGCATCGGCAACTCCGGCCCGCTCCAGCCCGAGATCTCGGACGCCATCCAGGCGAACGACCTCGTCGCCGTGTCCGTCCTGTCGGGCAACCGTAACTTCGAAGGGCGGATCTCGCCCGACGTGCGGGCCAACTACCTCGCCTCGCCGCCGCTCGTGGTGGTCTATGCGCTCGCGGGCGACATGGACGTGGATGTCGCCAAGGACCCGATCGCGCAAACGCCGGACGGGCGCGACGTCTACCTCAAGGACCTCTGGCCGACCCAGGCCGAGATCGCGGAGCTCGTGGAGCGGACCGTCACGCGCGAGGCGTTCCTGTCCAAGTACGCCGACGTCTTCAAGGGCGACGAGCGCTGGCAGGGCGTGTCCGTGTCCGGCGGGGAAACCTACGACTGTCC
>CADCUU010000241.1 GCA_902805995.1 uncultured Rubellimicrobium sp. | reverse complement strand
GAGGGCTCGGAGGACGATGCGCGCCTGTCCTTTCCCGCAGGTCCCATCCACCTGAAGGCCGATGACGTGGCGCTTTCCGTGATCGTCGAGGCCGCCGACCGGGAGGGCGTCGACCGGCTGAAGGACGTCCTGTGGCGTCACCTGGAGCGCTTCGCCTTCCGCGAGCCCGAGCTTCGGGCGACCTGGGCCGATGCCTAGGGCCGCCGGGCACCCGGCCGCGCCGGTCTGACGGCCCGCCACCGCGGGTCCGATCCGTTCTGGTCCGAAGGGGGCAGCCGGGTGGTGGAGCGGGTGCTCCCGACGCCGATCCAGTGCGTCATACGGCGCGGGGGAGCACGGTGGCGCAGGGACCCTCGTGCGTCCTGCGGCCGTTCCTGTCCTGCTCGACCGAGGTGCCAGGACCGAAGGTTCGCCTGACCACGACCAAGGGCGAGGGCTTGTCCGGCGACCTGACGTCTCGCCTTCACCGTTCCACAGAGCCGGTCGCGCTCCCCTAAAGAATAGCGAAGGTCGCGTCGAGTTGGGCCTGCGGGGGCGGGTGACGTGGATATCGTCCCGCCTGGGGAGGCGCACGAAAGCCCCTCGGATGCATCTGCTCCAAAGGCTCCTCACGGGGCTCCTGGCCGTGCCATCGCGCGACGGCAGGCGGAAAGGCCCCGCGCCCTGAGGCGCGGGGGCATAAGGTCAGAGCAGGAAGTCGGTGACGAGCACCTTGGCCCCGCCCAGGTCGATGCTGAAGTCGAACCGGCCGTCTCCGTTCAGGTCCGCCGAAAGGACGCCGTTCGCGAGGACCAGATGCCCCTGGCCCGCGCCGCCCCAGGCAAAGGCCTGATCGCCCGCCAGTGTCGAGTTGGCGTCCACCGCGCTGAGGTCGATGCGGTCGGTGCCCGACGTGAAGTCCGTGATACGGTCCGCGCCCGACGTACGGCTGTCGTAGGCGCTCAGGAAGACAAAGGTGTCGCTGCCTTCGCCGCCCGTAAGGCTGTCGCGCCCGCCCGCGCCGGTGAGCACATCGTTGCCCACCCCGCCCAGGAGCCGGTCGTCGCCCGAGCCGCCATCGAGCCAGTCGGCGCCGTAGCCGCCCTCGAGCTGGTCCGCGCCGGCGCGGCCAAAGAGCTTGTCGTCCCCGTCCTGGCCGAGAAGCGTGTTGGCGGCGGTGTTGCCCATGATTTGGTCATGGTTGGCACTGCCCGTGCCGTTGATGGCCTGGGTGCCGGTCAGCTCCAGCTTCTCGGTATCGACCGCGAGCGTGAAGGACACGGAGGACTTCACGGTGTCGAAGCCCTTGCCGCCGGACACGGCCGTGCCGGCGTCGGACACGGTGAAGGTGTCGGTGCCGTCGGTCCCGGTCAGGACACGGATGGGCGCAGGGGTTGGCGTCGGGGTCGGCGTCGGGGCCGGGGGCTCGACAGGCGTGGACCCCGTCCCGCCCGGCGCGGGGCCCGTCGAGATCCCGAGGTCTGTGACCTGCCCGTCGTGGCGCACGTCGACCCCGTAGATCGAGACCTGGCCCTCACCGCGCGAGGTTTCCTCGTTGGTGCCGAGGTAGAGGCCGGCCTTGAAGTAGAACTGGTTGTCATCCCAGCCCGGACCGATCGTGATGGAGCTCGTATAGGTGATGCCGTCCGCCGTCAGCGTGAGCCTGAGATCATGCCCCTTCACGTCCATGGTGTAGACGAAGGTCTCGTTGAGGGAGATCTTGGGCGTGTTCCCCTGGGCGTCCTTGAAGAGGTAGGTGACATCCTTGGTCTGGGCCTCGTTGCGCCCGTTGACCCAGTAGATGCTCCCGTTCTCCCAATAAAGACGCACGAGCTGGTGGTCGCCCCCGTGGATCTGCCCGATCACGACCTTGGCGGCACTGCCGTCGAACTTGGTGGGCACCTCGTCGACCTGCATGGCGACCGCCATCGAGCCGCCCTGCTGCAGCGTCCAGGCGGCGTTCGTCGGCGCGGCGAAATCCGGGTTGAGCTCGCGCAGCTCGGAGCGGGCGTAGCGCGCGCCTCCGGTGGTCACGCCCTCGACGGGCGCGCGCAGGACCATTGCGCCATCGGAGCCGGTGTTGAACCAGGTCCCGGTATAGCCTTCAAGCTTCTTGATCTCGGTGTAGCGTCCCACGAACCCGCCGTCGGCATCGACGGGGAGCTGCAGCTTCCATTCGGAAAGGTCGAAATTGGCACTGGGGAGGGCATTCGGATTGAGAGTCATGTCGGTCTGTCCCATGGCTGGCGCCTTCAGGCGCTTTTGGCTGTCCTTCATCGGAGCGATGCGGGTCTGCGCCAGGGACGGGACGTCGGCATCAGACACAGGGCTTTGACCACCCCATGCTGGTGCGCGAATGGCCGCAACGCGGCGGAAGCGCGGCAAACTGCGGTGATTTAAGGATTTGCAACTCCTCCAGATCCCTGCCGTAAGTTGTCGGGACCGGGCGAAAGGTTCTGACCGAGACTTCGGACGCCGCCTTGGCGCTGCCCGTGGGGTGCTGGTCCAGCCTCTGTCGAACGGGGCTCATCCGGTCCGGATGGGGCCGGCGGACGCTGTCCGGCACGATCCTGCCGATCGCATTTTGTCGTAACGTCAGCTTTTCCGGACTGTCACACCCCTGAATGACTCGCGTTCTACGTGTGCGCCTCAACTCGCGGTCCAGCGGGGCAACAGGGGAGAACACCACCGATGCCGCAGGCGTCCGTTCAAGGAACCGACCTTCAGGTCTTCATCAACGAACTGCACTACGACAACGATGGCGCCGACACGGGCGAGCGCGTCGAGGTCGCCGGAGTGGCCGGCACGAACCTCGCCGGCTGGTCCATCGTGCTCTACAACGGCACCGGCGGCGGCGCCTATGCCACGCTTCCCCTGAGCGGCGTGATCCCGGACGAGGGCGGCGGCTACGGGGCGCTCTCGTTCTCCGGCCCCGCGATGGGAATCCAGAACGGCTCGCCCGACGGATTGGCGCTCGTCGATGGTGGCGGCGAGGTCCTCCAGTTCCTGTCCTACGAGGGCAGCTTCATCGCCACCAACGGCCCGGCCAGCGGCCTGACCAGCACCGATATCGGGACCTCCGAGTCCAGCACCACAACAGCCGGCCTGTCCCTGCAACTCACCGGAAGCGGCACGGGCGCGCAGGACTTCACCTGGACCACGCCGGCGGATGACAGCTTCGGCACCCTCAACGCGGGCCAGACCTTCACCGCCGCATCGGGGCCCGGTGTGCTGTCCGTCGCCGATACGACCGCGACCGAAGGCGACGTGGGCACGACCCAGCTCACCTTCACCGTCACCCGCGCGGGCGGAACGTCCGGCACCGTGACGGTCGACTACGTCCTGAACGCTGGCGCGACAAACCCTGCGAATGGCGAGGACACCCTGCCTCTCCCCACAGGCACCCTGACCTTCGCGGACGGGGAGACCGAGCAAACCATCACCGTCGAGGTGCGCGGCGACCTCGCCATCGAGCCCGACGAGACCATCGTCCTCAACCTCGTGGGCGCGACCGGCGGGGCCACGGTCTCCGACGGGTCGGCCACGGGCACCATCCTCAACGACGACGTGGCCATCACCTCCATCGGCGCGATCCAGGGCGCCGGGCATGTCTCGGCCTTCGTGGGCCAGCAGGTCCGGACGACCGGGGTGGTCACGGCCGTGGACACGAACGGCTTCTACCTTCAGGACCCCGATGGCGACGGCAATGCCGCCACCTCGGACGCGGTCTTCGTCTTCACCGGCTCCCGCCCGACCGTGGTCGCGGGCGACGCGGTGTACCTCACCGGCACGGTGAGCGAGTTCGCCGCCGGCGGGGCCAGCGCCGGCAACCTGTCCACGACCCAGATCGGCAACGTCACCATCGAGGTGCTGTCCAGCGGCAACCCGCTGCCTCAGGCCGTGCTCATCGGCCCGGACGGCCTGCGCCCCCCGACCGAGATCATCGAGGACGACAGCTTCACGAGCTTCGACCCCACGACCGACGGCATCGACTTCTACGAAAGCCTCGAAGGCATGCGGGTCACGGTGGAAGCCCCCGTCGCGGTCGCCCCCACGAACAATTTCGGCGAGATTTACACGGTGGCGAGCGACGGCGAAGGGGGCCTCCTGGCCACCAACGTCTCGGAGCGCGGCACGGTCAACATCGAGGGCGGGGAGGGCGGCCTCGGCGTCACGAACCAGGCCGCGGGCTCGGACTTCAACCCGGAACGCATCCAGGTCCAGGCCGACAGCGGCTTCACGCCCGGCGGCACCGCGGGCGTGCCGCGCGTCGATGCGGGGGCGCAGCTCAACGACGTCACGGGCGTCCTGTCCTACGGCTTCGGCAACTACGAGGTGCTGGCCACCGAGGCGATCACCGTGCGGGAGGAGAGCAAA
>CADCUU010000240.1 GCA_902805995.1 uncultured Rubellimicrobium sp. | reverse complement strand
CCGTCGTCGGCGCAGCCGATGGCGCCACAGAGCTCACGCCCCAAGCTGGCGGTGCCGCGGCCTTCACCTCCTACTTCCGCTCTGGCGTCGAGCACCTGCTGGCCGGGGCCGACCACATTGTCTTCCTGCTGGTGCTGATCCTCCCGGCGGTCAGCGGGCACGGCAATGCGCGCCACCGCGTTCTCGGCGTGATTGCAGCCGTCACCGGCTTCACCATCGCACACGCGCTAACTCTCACCGCTGCCACGACCACCATCCTGCGTCCGCCTTCAGAGCTGATCCAGGCACTTATCGCTCTGTCGATCCTGGTGACCGCCATCGACAACGTCCGACCCTTCATCCCCGGCCCGCGAACTGCGCTGGCGGCGTTCTTCGGCACTATCCATGGCTTCGGCTTCGCGACCGCTCTCTCGGCCTTGACGTTGGGGGGCAGCGGGTTCGTGGTGGCGCTTCTCGGCTTCAACCTGGGGATCGAGGCAGCGCAGATCGGTATTGTCCTCCTCGCCATGCCCGCTCTTGCCATGCTCGGGGGCGGAGTTTGGGTGGTGCGGATTGGCAGCGCGGCAGCTGCGGCCGTCGCGCTCGTATGGCTCTGGCAGAGACTGCCCAGCGTCATGGGGCTTGGCTGATCGGCTTGCGTCCGCCGTCACGGCCCGTGACGCCATGGAACCCAATTCGGAACTCTGCGCGGTGTTGATGATGTGACCGCCCCCCCGACGGCATTGGTGTGCCAGGGTGGGTCTGCGACGATCCACAAAGGAGAGCGGTCACATCATCAACGCCCCGCCGGTTCAGAAGTTATTTGGATTGCCGGGCACGATGGTTCCATCCCCGAGATCGGCGCCATCCTGCAGCCACGTGATCTGCTCCCCGTCCAGGCGTACCTGCCAGCAGGTCGCCTCTTCTTCACCGTAGGTGAAGCACATCGCATCCCCCTCGATGGCCCACGCTCCGGTGTAGCCGTCTCCCTTGATGGTGCCGTCGGCCGCGTAGAACTCGCTATAGGCGCCACTATCGAGCATGTTGCCCTGTACAGTGTTGCCGGAGATCGCAGCACGGATGGCCTCGCCCCCCAGCACAGCGTCGCCTTCCATGGCGCCCACAGCGCCCATGGCCGCCGTGTCAGCTTCGTCTTCCATCACCTGGCCGCGGATCTCGCCGTCGGGGTGCGCCTCGGTGTGGATATTGATGTACCACAGGCCATCGCGAAGCTGCTGGAGCCCTTCCTGGCTAAGCTCGGAGGAGCCCCTCATGATGTCCTGGGGAACGGGGTCCTCGGTGGTCGAAGTCTCTGTGGTGGTCTCGGTCCCTTCTTCCGTGCTAGCGGTGGCCGTCGCGGTCGCTGAGACCGAGGCTTCCATGTCCACAGTCAGGTCGACGGTGGGGGGCGCAGTCTCCTCAGGTGTGGCCGGACTGTGGAAGTGGGCGGCGACAGGCTCACCCGAGAGGCTCTCGTAGGCGAGCGTCCAGCTGACGGTCATCGCCTCGGTGTCGACGGTCACGTCGGCCATGCCGGTGGCCTCTGTCTCCACCGGGGGCACCTGGGCCGCGCCGGTGAGCTCGGCCATGAGCTTGATCTCCTCGGCCGCAGCCGGGAGGGCGGAGGCGGCCAGGGCGAGAAGGGCAACAGAGGCGCGGAGGGACGCGGTCATAGAGGTCTCCCTGGGCAATGGCTATTGGGCTTGCCGACGGGTGCCGGGGGGCCGCGCAGTGAACGTTGCGTCAAGCAGGCAGTTCCACACAGCCGAGGACCCACTACCTCTCCACCAGCAAGCGGAGCTGCTCCTGGCCCGGGATGTGCCGATCCTGCCCATCAAGTTCTTCGTGTCGAGCGTCATGCTCAAGGACGCGATCAAAGGCTGGCCTGTCGAGAACGCTCAGCAGATTTGGTACGCAAAGGACCTGTATCGGGTGGCAGAGGACTGAGCAGCCCCAGACACCGCAAGCTGGGTCCACCCTCCATGAGAGCAGCGGGCCTGGTCGAAGCCTAGACCTCCAACCGCTAGTGTGCCGACTCCGATGGCCACGAGGGCCCAGTTCAGACCCAGCCGGCGCTGCACCAGATCTCGCAGGACCAGGGCCAGGCCGACCGCCAGCACGCCGCTCGGGGCCTGGATGCTTGGCCAGACTGGGATGGTGCAGGGGTCCTGCGACGCGCAGTCGGTGCCCACATGGCCAGTGAGCCAGTTGGCGAGCGGGATGCAGGCGCAGAAGAGGGCGAAGTAGGTGTACCCTTCAATCTGTTGAGCCGTGAGATGGCGCTCGGTTCGGATCATCGGCATCCTCTCACCCCCGACCGCGATAGGTTGGCACCCCTTGGTCGGGCAGCCACAGCCCCTCAGGCGCGGGTCCGGTCTGGTAGAACACATCGATGGGGATGCCCCCGCGCGGATACCAGTAGCCGCCGATCCGCAGCCATTGGGGCGCAAGCAGATCCACGAGCCGTCGGGCCACGGACACGGTGCAGTCCTCGTGGAACGCGCCGTGGTTGCGGAAGCTCCCCAGGAAGAGCTTGAGCGACTTGCTTTCCACCAGCCATTCGCCCGGCACGTAGTCGATCACCAGATGCGCGAAGTCGGGCTGCCCGGTCATCGGGCAGAGCGAGGTGAACTCGGGCGCGGTGAAGCGGACGGCGTAGGCCACGTCCCCTTGCGGGTTCGGCACGCGCTCCAGCACGGCCTCTTCGGGGCGCTGGGGTAGACGGGTGGCGGAGCCAAGCTGCGTGAGCCCGGAATAGATGTCGTCGTGAGTCATGGGGGAGAACCTTTCGAAAGGCCTCCAGCGCAGCCAGCACGCCCCCCGCACGAGCCGCGAGGCGTTCTGTTCGTCCGGGTATCCTTGTTTTGACCGGGTAGGCTGCGACCGGAGGCAAGACTGCCTGAGGGGCGGGTAGCAGCGTCAAGAACCTGAGTAAAGTTCTCAAGGCGGAGGGAGCGTCCGCCAGAACTGCTTGGGCTGGGCTGCTGGCCGCGCTAGGTGCCCGACAACACAGGTCCTGAGATGGCCTCGCCAGCAAGGCTCCCCCTTACCCTTCCCTAATCACCTGCATGATCGATCAGACCTCCCAAAACTCCACCTGGACCGAGACGGAGCGCCTCACTGCTCTTGAGAGCTATGCCATTCTGGACACCCCGACGGAGGCCGAGTTCGAGGATCTGGTCCACCTTGCCTCTCTGGCCTGTGGCACGCCAATCGCGGTGATCAACCTGATCGCCGAAGGCAGGCAGTGGTTCAAGGCCGAGCGAGGGCTGGGGACCCGGGAGACGCCACTCGATGTGTCAATCTGCGCAAGAGTTCTTCTCCAGCCGGGTCTCACGGTTGTGCCAGATCTTGCCTTGGACGGCCGCTTCTGCGGCAACCCACTCGTGACGGGCGAGCCGCACCTGCGCTTTTACGCAGGCGCACTGCTCGAGACACCCGACGGCCTCCCGCTTGGGACATTGTGCGTGCTCGACTACCAGCCTCGGCCAGAGGACCTCACGCCAGAGCAGGCCTTTACCCTCCAGGCGCTTGCGCGACAGACGATGGCGCAGATCGAACTCCGGCGGGCCCTTCGCGAGGAGCGAGCCGCGCGGCAAAGGGAGCTTGCCTCCGAGAAGCAGCATGTTGGTGCGCTTCGCAGGAGTGAAGCTCTCAAAGGTGCGATCCTGGAGGCCTCGCTCGACAGCATCATCACCATCGACCAGGACAGCCGGATCGTGGAATGGAATCCTGCCGCCGAGCGAACGTTTGGTCATCCCGCAAGCAAGGTGATGGGGGCCGAACTGGCTGCCCTGATCATCCCGCCGGAGTTTCGGGAGGCTCACCACAAGGGAATGGCCAGGTATCTCACAACGGGACATGGCCCTGTCCTGCGCCGTCGTGTGGAGCTTGTGGCGCTCCGGGCGGATGGGTCGCGCTTCCCGGTCGAGCTTGCCATCAGTCCCATCGATGTGGGCGGACGGCCGCACTTCACGGCTTACCTGCGTGACATCTCCGATCTCAAGCGAACGGAAGCGGCTCTGCGGGAGAACGAGCAGCGCCTCCGCTCCACCTACGAGCACGCCTTTGCCGGGATCGCCGAGGTTGATGGGAGTGGGCGCTACCTGCGCGTGAACGAGCAGTTCAGCTTCATCACCGGCTACAGCCGCGAGGAGCTGCTGGCGCGCACGATTGCGGACCTAACCCATCCCGACGACCTGAAGGCCGACTGGGACCAGTTCCGCCAGCAGATGGCGGGCGAGATCGAGGCCTACACCGTCGAGAAGCGCTACATCCACAAGAACGGCCACGAGGTATGGATCGAGCTGTCGGCCTCCAGGGTGGATGACGAGGCAGGCCGCCCCCTCTACGGCGTGCGCGTGGCCCGGAACATCA
>CADCUU010000239.1 GCA_902805995.1 uncultured Rubellimicrobium sp. | reverse complement strand
CGATGTCATCCCGCATCGGGGACGCCGTCATGCGTTGCGGGGATAAAGGTAGATGGTCGTCCCCATTGGCACGCGGTCGTAAAGATCGATGATCTGCTCGTTGACCAGTCGCGCGCAGCCGTTCGACACCGCGGCGCCGATCGTGGAAGGCTGATCGGTCCCATGGATACGCAGGTAGGTGTCGCCGCGATCCTCCGTGAAGAGGTAGAGCGCACGGGCGCCCAGGGGGTTGCCGGGGCCGCCGGGCATGCCTTCCTCAGCATATTCGGCGTAAAGCTCGGGCTCGCGCTCGACCATGTCAGGTGTCGGGGTCCACGACGGCCATTCCTTTCGGGCACCTACATAGTAGGTCCCGGCCTCGTAGAGCCCGGGGCGGCCCACGCCGCAGCGGTAACGGATGGCGAGCCCATCGGGCAACGTCCAGTAAAGCGAGAAGCTGTTCGGATCGACGTGAACCTCGCCCGGCGCGACCCCGGCGCTGATGGGGACGATGTCGGGCGGGGGCACAAGCGGCACGGCGCTGCTCGCGCTGCTCATGACCTCCTGCGCGCGGGCGAGGGGGGCCGCGCCAAGGGCGGCGAGGCTGCCGAGGAGGAGGTGGCGGCGGTGTAGCATGCGGGTTCCCCTTTCGCGTTCGGTCCTGGGACAAAGACCGAACGGCGGGGCTTGGTTCCGGTTCTCCCTGATCCGTGAGACCGGCCTGTGGCGCCGGTCCCACACGACAGGAAAACCCCGCACAGACCTCAGGGCTCGATCTGGGGACCCATGATGGCCAGCGCCTGCTGGTAGACGGTGGCGGCGTTCCACTGGCCCAGGACAGCGTAGTTCGGTTCGCCCTCCTGGTAGCCCGCGCCCGGCTGCCAGCCGTGGCCGCGCAGGAAGTTCGCGGTGGAGGCCATGGCGTCCGCGACATTCGTCAGGTCCACGACGCCATCCGAATTGCCGTCCTGCCCGTAGCGCAGGATGTTCGCGGGCAGGAACTGGGTATGCCCAAGCTCCCCATGCATCGCGCCTACCGAGGACGGCGAGATTGCGCCCCGGTCCACAAGCGCGAGGGCCGCCATGGCATGCTCCTGGAAGAACTGCGGGCCGCGACGGCAGTCGTAGGCCAATGTCGTGATCGCATCGAGCACGTTGGCGTCGCCCATGAAGTTGCCGAAGCCCGTCTCCATCCCGTGGATGGCGATCAGGATGCCGGCAGGGACGCCGTAGTTGGCCTCGAGCGAGTCGTAGAAGCCCGGGTTGTTCTGGTACATCTGCCGGCCTTGGGCCACGATGGTGTCGGCGCCGCGGATGCGCATGAACTCGTCGAGGGGGTAGCGGAAGCTGCGCTGGTTGCGGTCGGCCTCGATGGTGCGGCTGGCGTAGGAGGTCTGGGCCAGTGCTTCGAGGCCCCGGCCTCCGACGCCCTGGGCGGTGGCAAGCTGGGCGAACTCCTGCTTCCAGGCCTCGAAGCCCGAGGCGTCGTCGCCACAGGTGAGGGCCTGGGCGGCGGCGGGCAGGGACAGGGCAAGGACGAAAGCGAGAGGACGAAGCAAAGGTGGAACCTCCTTGAGGGCAGAAAGGGCCGCCTTGTGGCGGCACCGAATACGGCTAGTTTGCGGGCCTCAACATGGCGCAGGCTTGGCCTCGTTCCAGAGGACGGGTTGCCGCGCCGGGATGCAAGGGGGACAGGCGTGATCCGGGGATTGGTGGCCGGCGCGCTGATGGCGCTGCTTCTGGGGCTGGGAATCGGGCTGGGCCTTGGGGCCTGGGGACTGCTGGGGGAGGGCCCGCCTGCCGCCGTGGCCCCGGTGCCGCCCGCCCAGTTGACCGTCGCGCCTGAGGGTTCGGACGAATCCGCGACCATCGAGTTGTTCCGGGCGGCGCGCGACAGCGTGGTCGCGATCTCCACCTCGGCCGCGCGGCGCGACGTCTTCGGGCGCGTCTCTTCCGAGGTGCCGCTGGGCACCGGCTCGGGCTTCATCTGGGACGGGGACGGCCATGTCGTGACTAACGCCCATGTGATCCAGGGCGCGAGCGCCGCGACCGTGACGCTCGCCGATGGACAGGCGCTGCCCGCGCGGCTCGTGGGCTTTGACCGGAGCCACGACCTCGCGGTGCTGCGCATCGAGGGCGAGGACCTGCCGGCATCTCTGACCCTCGCCCCACCGGAGCCGCCCGAGGTGGGATCGCGCGTGCTGGCCATCGGCAATCCCTTCGGACTCGACTGGACGCTCACCACCGGAGTCGTTTCCGCGCTCGACCGGGAGATTCCGGGCGAGGAGGGGCGAACGGTCCGGGGGTTGATCCAGACCGACGCCGCGATCAACCCCGGCAACTCGGGCGGGCCGCTCCTTGACTCTGCGGGCCGGATCATCGGGGTGAACACCGCGATCTATTCCCCGTCGGGGGGCAGCGCCGGGATCGGATTTGCGGTGCCTGCGGCAACCGTGGCTCGCGTGGTGCCCGAGCTTATCCGGTCGGGCCAGTACAGCCCGCCGACGCTGGGCCTAGCCTTCGACGCGCGGATCAATGCGGCGATCAACCGTCAGGGTCTTGCAGGGGCGGTGGTGCTGGACGTGGCCCGCAACTCGCCCGCGGCCCAGGCCGGGGTGGAGCCTGCGGAGATCCTGCGTGACGGGCGCATCCGGCCGGGCCATGTGGTCACCGCCGTGAACGGGGAGCCCGTGGAGACGCTCGACGACCTCCTTGCCGCCCTGGATTCGAGGTCGGCGGGCGACGAAGTGGCCGTCACCTTCAATACGGGCGGGGACGAGGCGGTGGTGGAGCTGCCGCTTTTGCCGGGGACCTAGCCGTCCCGCTTGACGGACCACGCGCGTTCTGAGCCTGGGCCCGTGTCTTCTTGACCCCGGCTTTTCTCCTGGTCCGATGCGTGCAGGCTGATCCAAAGCATTCCCTGACGCTCCCGCCGTCGCTACATCCGATACGCAACCCCATCGGCGACGCAGGCCCGGTCCGCACTGTCCCGCCTGCGGCGCCCCGTCCGCTTGCCCCGACGCCCCGCCCCGGGTTAAGTGCCGCCCTCACCACGGAGATACCGGCCCATGGCCCGAGCCCCCCGCAAGTCCGACGAGGACCGCGCCCCCTCCCGGCGGATCGGCGCTCTGGCCGCGCTCTGGCCGTTCCTGCGGCCCTATGGCGGGCTCATGGGGGCGGCGTTCGTCGCGCTGGTCATCACGGCGGGCGTGTCGCTGGTCCTCCCCATCGCGGCCCGCCGCGTGGTGGACCATTTCGGGCTGAGCGAGACGCAACTCCTCGACCAGTATTTCGGGGCGGCCTTGGGGATCGTGCTCCTCCTCGCGCTGGTCACGGCGCTGCGCTACTACCTCGTGACCCGCCTGGGCGAACGGGTCGTGGCCGACATCCGCACCGCCGTATTCGACCGCATGATCGGGATGAGCCCCGCTGTCTACGAGCGCCTCATGACCGGCGAGGTCCTGAGCCGCATCACCACCGACACGACCTTGATCCTGAGCGTGCTGGGCTCCTCCGTCTCGGTGGCGCTGCGCAACATGCTGATCCTGTTCGGGGGGCTGGTGCTCCTCCTGTGGACCTCGGCCAAGCTCACGGGGCTCGTGCTCCTGATCGTGCCGGCGATCATCCTGCCCATCGTCATCCTGGGCCGCCGCCTGCGCGTGCTGTCGCGGGAGAACCAGGACTGGATCGCGGCTTCCTCCGCCACGGCCTCCGAGTCCCTGCTGGCCGCACAGACGGTGCAGGCCTTCACCCATGAAGGGCCCACGCGCGCCAAGTTCCACGAGTTGACGGAGCGCAGCTTTACCTCGGCCAAGGACCGGATCGCGGTGCGCGCGGTGATGACCGCCATCGTCATCTTCCTGATCTTCTCGGGCGTGGTCGGCGTCCTGTGGATCGGCGCGCGGGACGTGGCGGCAGGGACCATGACCGTGGGCCTTCTGGTGCAGTTCGTGATCTATGCCGTGCTCGTCGCGGGCGCGGTGGGATCGCTCACCGAGGTCTGGGGCGAGGTGCAGCGTGCCGCAGGCGCCACCGAACGTCTCGTGGAGCTTCTCAATCTTGAGGACACGGTCAAGGACGCGCCCATCCCGATCCCCGCGCCGAGCCTCGCGGGGGCGGAGGTGCGGCTTGAGAGCGTGACCTTCCACTATCCGACGCGGCCCGACCGCAGCGCGCTCCAGGGCGTCACGCTGACCGTCCGTCCGGGCGAGACGGTGGCGCTGGTCGGGCCGTCGGGCGGGGGCAAGACGACCGTGATCCAGATGCTCCAGCGCTTCTGGGACCCGCAGTTGGGCGCCGTCACCGTGGGCGGCACGGACCTGCGCGCCCTGTCCCGCGACTCCCTGCGCCGTCAGATCGCTCTCGTGCCGCAGGACCCGGTGATCTTTGCCGACACCGCC
>CADCUU010000238.1 GCA_902805995.1 uncultured Rubellimicrobium sp. | reverse complement strand
TGGAACAGGCTGGACTTTTTACTCGGTCACGGTCTCGTTTTCGACCGTCGGAATGCCAAGCTCGGCGGCGCGGGTCACCTCGATCTGGCAGACGCTGAGGGCCAGATATTGCTCACCCGGGGTGGCCGTGGTCGGGTCGGCCGTGCCTTGGGCGTTCGTCACCATGGTCTCGGCCGCCGTGGATTCGACGCTGCCGACGCCGGCCACATCGGCGCTGGCCGAAGCCTCCGCAGTGGCCATGTCGCTTGTCGCGGCAGGATCGGTGCCTGCGGGGCTGTTCGCGGCGGCCATGGTGCTGGCATCGTCCACCTGTGCGGGCTGGCTGCCCTCGGCCGCGGTCGAGGAAGCGTCCGCCGTGGTGGTCGTTGCCGTGTCGCTGGCCGTGGCGGACGCATCAGCGCTCGCAGTATTGCCCGAGGCCGGGGCGGTGCTTCCCATCGGGTCGGTCGTGGCCGAGGGGGTCACGCCCGCCGTGTCCGTGCCGACCGTGTCCATGGAATTAGCGTCCGTGTCGGTCATCCCGCCCGAGGCATCGATGCCTGCGGCCGTCGCGGCGTTGGCGGTCACGAGGCCGGGGATGATGGCGGGATCTATGCCAGCCTCATCGAGGCGGGTTTGCGCCGTGGTCTGGAGGGTGGCCACGTCGAGGCCGCAAGCCTCGGCCGCGAGGGCGACTGGCACCTGAACGGCCGAGCCCTCCACATCCACGAAGACGTTCTCAAACGCCCCCTGTCCGCCCGCCGGGGCGTCCTGCGCGAGAAGCGCCGTGGAGGAAAGCAGAAGGGCCGCCGTGGAGGCGGTCAGGAAGTGGATTTTCATCGAAGGTTCTCCTTGGGGGATAGGCCGGATGAAGGACTGAGGTGACAAGGAACCAGCCCCACCCAGAGGCATGCCGGTTACGAGAGGCAAACCCGTGGAGCGAGGAGGCGTTCCAAAGAAGTCCACGAAGCGTCGGAGTGCCGCATCCAGACCTTCGCCCGAAGATGAGAGGCCGCAACCCCGCGCGATGACTGCCTCGGGAGCTCAGACGCGCAGCAGGCGTCACAGGCAACGATACACCTGTGTCCACGGTCACCGATCATGGCGGGGCGAACCCGGTCCCCTCCGCTCAGGCGATGGACCCGCCCACCCCGGGCGGCGTCCCTGCCCTCAGCGACTCAGGACGACGAGCGACCTCTCATCCCACACGACCTGCGTTGGCGTCCCAACTTCCAGCACGGGGCGGCCGATCAGGTTCTTCATGGAGATGGTGAGCGGCTGGTCGATGCCGGGCAGACGGACATCGTAGTAGGTCATGTCGCCGTAATAGACGACCTCGTCCACGATCCCGTCCGCCAAGCGACGTTCTGTCGTCTCCCCGGGGAAGAGGACGCTCAGCGTCTCGGGACGGATGCCCACAGTGCTGCGGCCGGGAATGACGCCGCCGGGCGCCTGATCCGCCGCGACCTCGCCGCGGCCGAGCCCGGCCACATCCACGACGATCCGGCTGCCGTCGCCCGCCACCTCGGCAGGAAGGAGGTTCATCTTGCCGATGAACTCCGCGACACGCTTGCTGTTCGGGCGGCGGTACAGCGTCTCCGGGTCGGCCATCTGGCCGATCTCGCCCTCGAACATGACGGCGATCCGGTCGGACATGACCAGCGCCTCCTCCTGGTCATGCGTGACCAGGATGAAAGTGATGCCCACGTTCCGCTGAAGGCGGATGAGTTCAAGCTGCATGAGCTCGCGCATCTTCTTGTCGAGCGCGGAGAGCGGCTCGTCGAGCAGGAGCACCTTGGGCTTGAGGATCAGCGCGCGCGCGAGCGCCACCCGCTGACGCTGACCGCCCGAAAGCGCATGCGCTGCCCGGTTCCCGTAGCCGCCGAGGCCCACCATGGCGAGCGCGTCCTGCACGGCCTTGGCCTTGTCCTCACGCGGGCGTGGGTCGCGCCGGAGGCCGAAGGCCACATTCTCCGCCACTGTCAGGTGGGGGAAGATGGCGTAGGACTGGAACACCATGTTGGTCGGCCGGTGGTTGGCCGCGACGCCCGCCATGTCCTTGCCGTCGATCACGAGGGAGCCCGAACTCGGGTTCTCGAAGCCCGCGATGGTGCGCAGGAGAGTGGTCTTGCCGCAGCCCGACGGGCCCAGCAGAGAAAAGAACTCGCCCTGCTTGATCTCCAGGTCGATGCCGCGCAGCGCGTGGTAGTCCCCGTAATGCTTGTGGACGCCGCGAAGCTGGATAAGCGGGGCAGCCGAGGGGGAAGTGGTCACAGGAACCCTCCGGAATCCTTGAGGCCGGCGCGGGCCACGCCGCGGCGCCGGAAATATTCGGCAATGATGAGGAGCGTGATCGAGAGCATCACGAGGATGGTTCCCAGGGCCATGACCAGCGGCAGCGCGTCCACGAAGCGCGTGAGGCCATAAATGTAGACCGGCAGCGTCGGATTGGACCCCGTCAGGAACTGCGCCAGCACGAAGTCGTCGAGCGAGATGATGAAGCAGATCAGCAGCGACGAAATGATGCCGGGAAACACGAGCGGCAGGGTGACGAGGCGGAACGCGCTCCAGCGCGACTCCCCCAGATCCATGGCCGCTTCCTCGAACGAGGGGTCGAGATTCTGGAACGCCCCGTTCAGGATCGCGATGGAGAATGGCGTCGCGATCAGCGTATGCGCCAAGATCACGGTCCAGTTGCTCAGGTCGAGGTCGAGCACCTGCCGGATCACGACCAGCAGCGCCACGGCAATCACGATCTCCGGCAGGACCAGGGGGAACATGATAAAGCCCAGCATCCCGCGCTTGCCGGGGAAGTTGGGCATGGCCCCGGCCCGGGCCGCGCAGACGCCGAGCAGCGTGGCTAGTGTTGCCGTGACAGCCGCGATGAAGAGCGAGTTGCCCAGAGCCTGATGCAGAGCGTCCGTTGTCCAGAGCTGCGCGAACCAGCGGGTGGAGAAGCCGGCCAGCGGGAAGGCGATAATCGCCGCGTCGTTGAAGGCGAAGAGCGGCAGCAGCACGATCGGCGCGTAAAGCACCGCTAGATAAAGGATGACGTAAATCCGCAGCCCGGTCCAACCCCTCACGACCGCCCCCGCAGCCAGCGCCGGTTCAGGAGGATGAAGCCAAGGCTCACGATCGCGACGGCCAGCATGGTCACGATGGACAGGGCGGCCCCGAGCGGCGCGTTGTTGATCTGGAGGAACTGCGCCTGGATGATGTTGGAGACGAGGCGCCCGCCCGCCCCGAGCATGAGCTCGGGCGTGACGTAGTCGCCGATGGTCGGGATGAACACGATCAGGACAGCACCGACGATCCCCGGCACCGACAGCGGCAGCGTCACCCGCAGGAAGGTGGTGAAGCGGCTCTCTCCCAGATCCTGCGCGGCTTCCAGCAGCGACCGGTCGATCTTCTCCAGCGCAACGTAGATCGGCAGGATCGCGAACACGGCATAGGCATGCGCGAGCGTGATGATGACCGAGTTCAGGTTATAGAGCAGGAAGTTCAGCGGCTCGTCGATCAGCCCGACCTCGATCAGGCCGGTGTTGATGACGCCGTTGTATCCCAGGATCACCTTCCACAGGAACACGCGGATCAGGTAGCTCGTCCAGAAGGGCACGGTGATCAGGAATAGCCAGAGCGACTTGCGGTCGGGCGCGACATGGAACGACACATAGTAGGCCACCGGATAGGCCAGGATGACCGTGATCGCCGTCACCGTGCCGGAGACGAACAGCGACAGCGGCAGCAGGCCCCAGCGCGTCGCGTTGCCCCAGATGTAGATCGGACTCGAGAAGATTTCCCGGTAGTTCGCGGTCGTGAAGGTGGTATCGAGGTTCAGCCCGCTCTGGGTCCAGAAGCTGATGAGCACGATGGCGACCAGCGGAAAGGCGAGCAGGAGAAGCGCATAGACGAAGGGCGGCGCGGCAAGCACGGCGGCGCGCGCCTGAGGTGACCTGTCGAAGATGCCCATGAAGATGGAAGGCCCAATGTCCCTGATTGGCTGGGATGTTCACTGACGGCAGGGGAACGTCAACGTCTAACTGCGCGGCCTCCTGTGGAGAACGCAAGGTTACTGCTCGTATTTGCCCGGATCGCGACGAAAAAGGGCGGCACCTGTCCGGATGCCGCCCCTGTCCCGTCGATCCTGAAACGGATCAGCGCTTGGAGAACTGGAAGCTCCGGCGCGCCTTGCGCTTGCCGTACTTCTTGCGCTCGACCACGCGGGCGTCGCGGGTCAGGAAGCCAGCGGCCTTGAGGGCGGGACGCAGAGCGGGATCGTAGAGCTGGAGAGCCTTGGACACGCCGTGCTTGACCGCGCCGGCCTGGCCGGACAGGCCGCCGCCGACGACGGTCGCCATCACGTCGAACTGGCCGGACACGCCCGCTACCGAGAAGGGCTGGCGCAGGATC
>CADCUU010000237.1 GCA_902805995.1 uncultured Rubellimicrobium sp. | reverse complement strand
TCGCGCCTGGCGCGGTCCTGGTCGGTCAGAAGGTTCAGCGTGCCCTCGATGTTGAGCTTTTCGCCCTCCACCTCGAATTCGAGGGCGGCCATGGTTTCGTCGAAGAGTTTGTTCCAGGCCGAGGCACCGACGACCGAGGCGTCATGGAGGAACTTTTCCAGCTCGTCCGAGAGTTGGTAGGGCTTCATCGCGCGCATCCGGTCGAACACCGGCTTGTAGCGGTGCAGCTCCTGGCTCTGGCCAAGAAGGCTCGACAGGTGCTCGTCGTCAAGCCGGTTGAACTCCAGACTCCAGAAGACGAGAGGCGTGGTGAAGTTCGTCACGCGGTCCTGGCAGTCGGAGAAGAACTTGGCCCGCTCGCCATCCGTGGTGAGCTGGTAGTAGCGCAGGCCCGCATAGGACATGACCCGGCCCGCGATCTGGTCGATCCGCTCATAGCGGCGCACGGCCTCCAGCAGGGCCTGGGCGTCGAGCGTGGCGAGCTTGCCTTCGTAATCGGTGGCGAAGGAGGCGCAGGCCCCCTCCAGCCAGTCCATGTCGCGCTTCAGCTCGGGCGCGTCGGGCGAGGCGTAGAGGTCAGACAGGTTCCACTCGGGAAGCGCGCCGAATTCGTTGTGGCCCGCCGTGGCATTGGCGTCGAAGACGCGCTTGGTCATGGTGCTGTCCCTTATCTGTGTCGTGAACCAATCTAGGCGCCCGGTCCGGCAGGGGGAAGGGCGCCTCCCCGAGCCGTGCGCAGGCCGTGCGGCGCGTCAGCCGTGCACTGCCAGCAGGTCCTTGAGATGATCGAGGGTGTCGATCTCGTCCACCGGCTTGTCATGGCGCCAGCGGAGCATCCTTGGAAAGCGCAGGGCTACGCCCGACTTGTGGCGGGGCGAGGCCTGGATGCCCTCGAACCCAATCTCGAAGACCTGCTGGGGCTCGACCTGCCGGACGGGGCCGAACTTCTGGACGGTGTGCTTGTTCACCCAGGCGGTGATGCGGCGGAACTCGGCGTCGGTGAGGCCACTGTACGCCTTGGTGAAGGGGACGAGCTGGTTGCCGTCCTTCACCGCGAAGGTGAAGTCGGTGAACAGGTTCGCCCGCCGCCCCGACCCGGCCTGCGCGTAGATCATCACGGCGTCGATGGTGAGGGGGTCCACCTTCCACTTCCACCAGTCGCCCTTCTTGCGCCCGTTCCCGTAGGGGGAGGAGAGGCGCTTGAGCATCAGCCCCTCGGCCCCTTCGTCCCGTGCGCGCTCGCGGGCCTCTCGCAGGTCGTCCAGCGTTTCGAAGGCGACAGGGGGCGAGATGCGGAGAGGGGCCTCCGGGGGGAGGTCGCGCAGAAGGTGCTCCAGCCGGGTGCGGCGTTCGGCGAAGGGGGCGGAGCGGATGTCGTCGCCACCCTGCTCCAGCAGGTCGTAGGCCATCATCACGACGGGCGCGCTGGCGAGGAGCGACTTCGGGACCGTCTTGCGCCCGATCCTCGGCTGCAGCGCGTTGAAGCTCATGGGGCGGTCGCCCTCCCAGGCCAGGATCTCTCCGTCCAACACGGTGCCGCCGGGCAGCCAGTCGAGCGCGCGGGCGAGTTCGGGGAAGCGGTCGGTGATGAGGTCCTCGCCCCGGCTCCAGAGGTGGTGGCGGCCCTCGCGCAGGATGAGCTGGCCGCGGATGCCGTCCCACTTCATCTCCGCGAACCAGTCGGAGGGGTCGCCGAGGTCCGAGGGATTGTCGAGCTGGTAGGCGAGGTAGAAGGGGTAGGGCCGCGCGCTGTCGTCGCGCGCCTCCCCTTCAAGGAGGAGGCCGGTCCAGCTTGTCTTCTCGGGCGTCCAGTCGCCCATCAGGCGGTGGGCGACATCCGCGTCGGGCTGGCCGGTCGCCTGGGCCAGCGCCTTGGTCATCAGGGTCTGGCTCACGCCCACGCGGAAGCTGCCGGTGAGGAGCTTGGTGAACAGGAACCGCTCCGGCCCCGGAAGGGAGTCCCAGGCGTCGAGGATGCCCTGCTTGCGCTCGGGCTCGGGCAGGGCCGAGAGTTCGCGCAGGCGGGCGATCCAGAAGGCGAGGGGCTGGTCGGACTCCTGCTCGGCGGGCGGCAGGATGAGGGAGATCGTCTCGCTCAGGTCGCCGACGATGCCGTGGGATTCCTCGAAGAGCCACAGGGGCAGGCCGGCGCGTTCGGCGGCCCAGTCGCGCAGGGACGTGGCGGTGATGGTCCGGCGCGGGCGGCGGCCGGAGAAGAGCGCGACGGTCCAGAGCTTGTCGGCGTCGGGGACCGTATCGCTCCCGAAGTAGTCGGCCAGCGCCTCTACCTTGGCGTTGGTCTTGGACGTCTGGTCGAGACGGGCGTAGAGCGCGGCAAAGTCCTTCATGCCGCGTCCCCCTGGGCTGTGCTCTCCGGCGCGTCCTCGTCGATAATGTCGGTGGGGGCGTCGCCTTCGGCGAAGACCTCCTCGCCCGCGTAGTCGGTGGCGACGATGCCGGCGTCATAGCCCTGATCCTCCAGCCAGCGGCGGAAGGCGGCGGTGTAGCCGTGGGTGACGAAGACCTTGTGCGCGCCCGTCGCGCGGATCGCGTCGTTGAGGCCCGGCCAGTCGGCATGGTCCGACACGACGAAGCCCCGGTCGGTGCCGCGCCTGCGCCGGATGCCCCGCAGCGCCATCCAGCCCGAGGCGACGGCGGTGGAGGCCGGGCCGAACTTGCGTGCCCAGGCGGAATGCAAGGCGGAGGGCGGGGCGACGACGAGAGCGCCCGCATGCGCCTTGAGGTCGAGGCCCGCCGCGACGCGGGTGGTCGGCGGCAGGGGGAGGCCCTGGTCGCGAAGGACCTCGTTCGTGGCCTCCACGGCGCCGTGGGTCAGGATGGGGGCGATGGACGGGTCGAGCATGTGGAGAAGGCGCTGGGCCTTGCCGAGGGAGTAGGCGCCCAGGAGGGAGAACCGGCCGTCGGCAGCGTTCCGGGCCCACCAGGCGTTGAGGTCCTGCGCGATCTCCTCCTGCGGCTGCCAGCGGAAGACGGGGAGGCCGAAGGTGCATTCGCTGATGAAGGCGTGGCAGCGCACCGGCTCCCACGGGGTGGAGAGGCCGTCGGGAGTCGTCTTGTAGTCGCCGGAGACAACCCAGACCTCGCCCCCGACCTCGATGCGGATCTGGGCCGAGCCGGGGACGTGGCCAGCGGGAGGGAAGCTCACCTTCGCGCCGCCGATCTGACGGACCTCGCCGTAGCGGATCGTGTCGAGAGAGATGTCGCCCAGGCGGTGGCGCATAACCGGGGCGGCGATATCGGTGCTGAGGTACGCGCCCATGCCGGACCGCGCATGGTCGGAATGGCCATGGGTGATGAGCGCCCGGGGGACGGGACGCCAGGGGTCGATGAAGAAGTCCCCGGCCTCGCAGTAGATGCCGCGGGGGTCGAAGGTCAGGACGGGCATGTCGCTAGGATAGCGCGGCGGCGCGGGGCGGGAAGGGCGCGCTTCGCTGGCTTGCGGGGTGGTCATGGGGTCGTCCTGTCGTGCCGGTGGGTCCGCATGGGGCGGCCTGTGGGTGTCAGCTTGGCACGGACGGGTTAACGGGACGTGACCCCAACGAACGGTCGACTTTGGGCGCGCAACGGCCTGGACGGGTGCGCGGGGGTGATTCGGGGCGGATGTCCTCGCGTCTCAGGAGGCGGGGGCGGCCTGCCGCGCTTGGACGGTCGAGCGGATCGCATGGGCGAGGCACGCTACGTGCCAGCGATGGTCACGGGCCAGAGGGCGTGGCGGGACAGCCGCAGAGCGGGGCGCCTGGGCCGTGGGCAGGCTGGGATGGTCGCTGATTGGAGGCGCCGGCGTTTGGGCTGAGGTCGGCGCCAACAAAAAGGCCGCGTCCGGCTTGGACGCGGCCTCGATTCGGGTGAGGCGGAGGGGATCAGGCGGCGCGGCCGACGAGAACCTCAGTGATCTCCTTGGAGGCGGCGCTTTCGTCGCGGCCCGTGGTGGCGGCGATCTCGCGCGTCAGGCGCTCCAGGGCGGCCTCGTAGAGCTGGCGTTCGGAATAGGACTGCTCGCGCTGGTCGTCGGCGCGGTGCAGGTCGCGCACGACCTCCGCGATGGCGATGAGGTCGCCCGAGTTGATCTTCTGCTCGTATTCCTGGGCGCGGCGGGACCACATGGCCTTCTTGACCTTGGCCTTGCCCTTCAGGGTCTTCATGGCATGGGCCACGGTGTCGGCGTTCGACAGGGCGCGCAGGCCGGATTCGGTCGCCTTGTTGGTCGGCACGCGCAGGGTCATCTTGTCCTTCTCGAAGGAGATGACGAAGAGTTCGAGCTTGAAGCCACCGACCTCCTGCTCCTCGACCTAGACGATGCGGCCCACGCCATGGGCGGGGTAGACGACGAAATCGTTGGGGTGAAAATCGCTCTTGCGGGTCTTGGTGGTCATGGGGGTCCTTCCGAAACGAAGCGCGCGGGCCTGGGCAATGGACCGGCCGCAACAGAAAACCCGACGGAAACAGGGTTCCCGTCAGGTGGTCTGTCGTGCCGGCAATTCAAGTGGGGTGGAACGTCATGTTCCTTGACCCATAGCACATTTTTGCGAGCCGGGAAAGCCCGACGCGCCGTGCTGGCCATGCCCCAGGGTCACATCCCGGGGAGCATTCGGCCCACCGATTAGTTACCCGGGCCAGCCGCCTCGGAGAAGAGGTCCATTTTGCCGGGCTTGCCGTCCATCTCCTCTGCGCCGGGGAGGGGGTCCTTCTTGGTGGTGAGCACCGGCCAGCGTTCGGCATACTTGCGGTTGAACTCCACCCACTTGGCCATGTCGGGCTCGGTGTCGGGGCGGATCGCGTCGGCGGGGCACTCGGGCTCGCACACGCCGCAGTCGATGCATTCGTCGGGGTGGATCACCAGCATGTTCTCCCCCTCGTAGAAGCAGTCGACGGGGCAGACCTCCACGCAGTCGGTGTATTTGCAGGCGATGCAGTTGTCGTTGACGATGTAGGTCATGGGAGTCCGCGCCTTTGAGTCCGGCGCTGAGGTAACGCGTGGGGGCGGATCATTCAAGCGATGGGGCGGCGGGCGGGGCTTGCCTTGCCGCAGGGGCACCCGGTTCGGGGGCGAGATCCTCGTAGAGGCCCTGCGCCTCCGGGGCGGGGCCTCGGCGATCGCCGAGGCCAAGGATGCGCAGCACGCGGACGCGGCCGTGAAGGGCGAAGGTCAGCACGTCGCCTGCGCCCACCGCGCGAGCGGGCTTGTCGGTGGGCTGGCCGTTCACGCGAATCTTGCCGTCTTGGATGAGATCGGCGGCGAGGCCCCTGGATTTCAGGAACCTCGCCTGGAAGAGCCACTTGTCGAGGCGGATCGTCTCGCGCGCGGGGTCGTCGCTCACTGGAGTCCCGCGCTCACTTGAGGGCGCCGCTCACTTGGCCTTGAACCCCGCGAGGGCGGCGGCGAAGGGGTTGTCGGGATCGACGCGGCGCTTGTCCTCACGCGGGGGGGCGGCCTCAAAGCTTTGGGCGCGGTTCCGGTTGTCGTTGCGGGGGCCGCGGTCGCCCTGCGGACGGTCGCCGCGCGGCTTGCCCTTGCCTTCGAAGCGGGGACGCTCGCCGTCGCGGGGCGGGCGGCTGTCGCGGCGCTGGGGCTGCTGGCCCTCAGCGGACGCTCCCTCGGCGGGCGGGGTGGCGGCGCGGTCGGGGCGGGGGCCGCGACGCTCACCCTGCGGACGGTCGGCGCGGGGTTGGCCCTCGCGTGGCTGGCCGTCACGGGGCTGACCTTCACGGGCTTGGCCCTCGCGTCGGGGGCCGCGCGATTCGCCCCGGCCACGCTGTTGGTCGTGCTGGCGCCGCTGCGCAGCCCGGCCGGCCCAGGTGAAGCTGTAGAAGACCTCCAGCTCCCCCGGGGGCACAGGGGCGGCGGGTGCGTCCTCGGCGGCCATGGTCATGCCGCCCGGCATCTCCATGGGCTGGTCCATCGGGATCTCGGACGGGGTGATGTCCGGCATCTCCGTGGGGGTGATGTCGGGCATCTCGGCGGGGTCGCTGCCGGGAAGCTCGATAGGCGTGATGTCGGGCGCCTCGGTCGGGTCCTCGACGGGGACCTCCTGCGGGACGTCCGGGGTCGGCGGCTCCTGGCCGGGATCGGGCACGTCCGGCTGGTCGGGAACCTCGGCGGGTTGGCCGGGGGGAGTCTCAGGCTGGGGCGCGGGGTCTTCGCTCGGGGTCTCGGACGGGCCGGGCTCGGGGACCGGGGGCTCCTCGACGGGGGGCGTGGGGTCGGCCTGGACGGCCTGGGCGAGGCTGGACACGGCGGCCTGCATCGCGGAGGCGACCACGGAGGCAGCGCCGCCGATGACGAGCTCGGCGAGGCCGGGCCCTTCCGCGGCGGACGCAGCAGGCTCGGCTACCGCGACGGGCGCGGTGTCTTGGGCGGCCTCTTGGACAGCTTCGGAGGAGGCTTCCGGAGCGGCGTCCTGAACGGATTCCGGCGGGGCGACAGCGGCGGGCGTGGCGGCGGCCTTGGGCGCGCGGACCTTGGCACGTTCACCGCGTTCGGCGCTGTAGCCCAGGCCTTCCATCAGCTTGGCGAACAGCTCCAGGGACAGGCCGGTGATCAACAGCATCTCGGGCGTGGCCTCGAACCCCTTGCGGGAGTCCTTGTCACGGAGAAGGTCGGCCAGACGTTCCAGCATGTCGATGCGGATCGCGCGTTCGCCCGCGGCGCGGTAGCCTGCCATGGCCCAGAAGCCCTGGGGCAGGCCGGGATGCGCGGGCACGGTCACATGGCCCGGAGGGGGCGCGGAGGGAAACTCGTCGAGACCCCTCCACATGGACCACAGCAGTAGCCGCAGGCGGGTGGGCGCGGGCTTGAGGAGCGCGGGCAGGAAGACGGTGAACTGGCCCAGGCGGATGCCGTGCTTGCGCAGAGCGGTCCGCGCCTCGGGGTCGAGCTGCTTGACCTCCTCGGCGATGTCACCGCGGGGGATGATGCCCAGGTTCTCCACGAGGCGGTAGGCGAAGCCGCGGGCGAGGCCCGTGAGCGTCTCGTCGCGCTGGAGCGCGAGGAGGGGCTCCTGGCTCGCCGCGATCTTGCGGTCGATGAAGTGCTGGAGGCGGCGCTGGACCTTCTGCGCGACCTCGGGGCCGGCCTCCTCGTCCACGAAGGCCACGACCTCGGGGCGGAGCGCGTCCGGTCCCTTGGTCAGGCGGCCCACCGCATGCTCACCCCACATGAGGCCGCCCTGCTCGGTGAAGTCGAGCTCGGTGTCGGGGGCGTTGTAGAAGCGGTCGGCGCGCAGATGGAACTGCGGCGCGAGCGCCTGTGCGGCGGCCTGGCGCAGGGTGCGCGCCTCGTCCGGGTTGTCCGCGCGGTCCGCCCGGAAGCGGAACCCTTCGAGGCGTCCCACGGCGTGGCCTTCCACGGTCACGGCGCCCTTGTCATCGACTTCGGCCACGAGGACCTCCTTTTGCCTGAGCCGCCGGGCGAGGGTGCTCGTCCGCCGGTCCACGAAACGCTCTGTCAACGCCTGATGCAAGGCATCCGACAATCGGTCTTCTACCTTGCGCGTCTCCTCGCGCCAATAACCCTCGTCACCGACCCAGCCCTTTCGCTGCGCGACGTAGGTCCAGGTCCGGATATGGGCGAGGCGCTTGGACAACGTGTCGATGTCGCCATCGGTTCGATCGATGCGGCGGACGGCCTCGCCCAGCCATTCGGCCGGCACGCGGCCGGACTGGTGGAGGAAGTTGTAGATCTGGCCGAGAAGCTGCGCGTGCTCTCCTTTGGAGATGCCGCGGAAGTCGGGAATGCGGCACACATCCCACAGAAGGCGCACGGAGGGGCCGTCGGTCGCGCGGGCCATGACCTCGGCGTCGCCGGACAGACTGCGCAGCGCGCCCAGGTCGTCGGACTCGCGGACGCGGCCCAGCCAGGGGTTCTCCGTGCGCTCCTCCAGGGTCTGGAGCAGGCGCTTGACGGAGCCGAACTGGAGGCGCGAGTTGCGCCACATGAGCCGCGTGACGGGGCGGAACTGGTGGTTCTCGATGGCCTCGATCACCTCGGGGTCGAGGTCGTGGGCCTCTCCGGTGACGCCGAAGGTGCCGTTCTGGGTGTGGCGCCCGGCACGGCCCGCGATCTGGGCCAGTTCGTCGGCGGCGAGTTCGCGGACGCGGTGGCCGTCGAACTTGGTGGTGCCCGAGAAGGCCACGTGGCTGATGTCGAGGTTGAGGCCCATGCCGATGGCGTCGGTGGCCACGAGGAAGTCCACGTCGCCGTTCTGGTAAAGCTGGACCTGCGCGTTCCGCGTGCGCGGCGACAGCGCGCCCATGACCACGGCCGCGCCCCCGCGCGTCCGGCGGATGTATTCCGCGATGGCATACACGTTCTCTACCGAGAAGCCGACGATGGCGGCGCGTTCCGGCATCCGGCTGATCTTCTTGGGGCCGGTATAGGTCAGGGTGGAGAAGCGGTCGCGCGTCATGAACTGCACGCCGGGCACGAGGCCCGCGATGGCGTTGCGCATCGTAAGGGAGCCCAGGAACAGCGTCTCGTGCAGGCCGCGGGCGTTGAGGAGGCGGTCGGTGAAGACGTGGCCGCGCTCGGGGTCGGCGCAGAGCTGGATCTCGTCCACGGCGAGGAAGTCGACGCCCATGCCGTCGGGCATCGCCTCCACGGTGCAGACCCAGTACTGGGCGCGGTCGGGGACGATCCGCTCCTCCCCGGTGACGAGGGCCACGACCGAGGGGCCGCGCAGGGCCACGATGCGGTCGTAGACCTCGCGGGCCAGCAGGCGCAGGGGCAGGCCGATGATGCCCGTCCGGTGCGCGAGCATCCGTTCGATGGCGTAGTGGGTCTTGCCGGTGTTGGTCGGGCCCAGGACGGCCGTGACGCGGGAGGGGTTCATGGGCGCGCTCCGCGCAGTCAGAGGGTGCGGCCCTCGAGCGAAAGCCGCAGACGGTCCACCGAGGCCTGGGCCTCGGCGTTCTGAGGATGCATCTCGTGCACCCGACCCCATAGTTCAAGGGCGTCCTCTTCGCGCCCCATCTCTTCGAGCATCAAGGCGAAGCCTTGCATGGCCTGCCAATTGGACGGATTGAGCACCAAGGCCTGCCGCAGATCATCGAGGGCGGGGCCCGCGCGGTTGGTCAGGTAATAGGCCGCGGCGCGGGCGGCATAGGCCTCCGCGAAGTCGGGGGCGTGGTCGATGGCGGCGGTCAGATGCTCGATGGCGGCCTCGGCGTCGCCGGCCTCCAAGGCGTCCTGGCCGCGGCGGAGCAGCAGGTCGATGGCGGCCGATCCGCTGCGGGACCAGAGCCCGGTCAGCTCCGTCTCGATCATCTGGGCGGCTGCCGGGTCCTCGGCCTCGCGCAGCTGGCGCAGGAGGTCGGCCTCCCGCTCCGCATCGGTCTGCTGGGCGAAGGCTGGTGCGGAAAACCATACCAGGGCGAGCAGTGCCGCCACGATAGGTTTGAAGGGGAGATGGCGCGATCCCATAACCCTTTTGTAGCGCTTCCCTTGGAACAAACACCAGGGGAAGGACATCACAAGCAGGTAAAGGGAGATGGGCATGAGCGAGATTCTGGACCAAGCGGTCACACAACTGAACCAACGTATGGCGGGGCGGAGCTTCGAGGGCACCGCCATGTTCGTCCTGACGGGCGAAGGCAGCATCTTTGTCGATCAGGGCGAGGCGCGGAAAGGCGAAGGCCCTGCCGACGTGACCCTGACCGCGACGCCCGACACATTCCGGGACATCCTGACGGGGACGCTGAACCCGACCTCGGCCTTCATGAGCGGCAAGCTCGCCGTGGATGGGGACATGGGGGCGGCCATGCGCCTGGCCTCGGTCCTTGGCTGACGGAGGACGCCTCCTGGACGGGGCCCCTGCGGGCGAGGCCCCGTTCCACCGCCACCTCGCACAGGCGGGCCTGGACGGGACGGCCCGGTGGATCGAGGCGGAGGACGGCGTGCGGCTGCGGGCGGTGTCCTGGGGCCGGGGGGCCCGGAAGGGCACGGTGCTCCTGTTCACCGGGCGCACCGAATACGCCGAAAAGTACGGGCGGCTGGCCGGGGACCTCGCGGCGCTGGGCTATGCCACGCTGACGGTGGACTGGCGGGGGCAGGGCCTGTCGGACCGGCTGCGGGCCGAGCGGTCGCTGGGCCATGTGGGCCGCTTCGAGGACTATCAGCGCGACGTGCGGGCGCTTCTGGCTCATGGGCGGGCGCTGGGGCTGCCCGAGCCGTGGGTCCTGCTGTCGCATTCCATGGGGGGCTGCATCGCGCTGCGGTCCCTGAGGGAAGGGCTCGACGTGCGGGCGGCGGTCTTTTCCGCGCCGATGTGGGGCTTGCAGATGACGGCGGCTCTTCGTCCCGTGGCGTGGTCGGTGACCTCGGTGGGGCGGGGCTTCGGGTTCGGGCATCTCCTCACGCCGGGGCAGGAGGCGGTAAGCTACCTCCTGCGCTGCGACTTTGCCGACAACACGCTGACCTCGGACCGGACGACCTTTGAATGGCTGCGGTCGCAACTGGCGGCGGAGCCGGAGCTCGCGCTGGGCGGGCCGTCGCTGCACTGGCTGAACGAGGCGCTGCGGGAGATGCGGCGGCTGATGTCCGGGCCCGCGCCCAAGGTGCCGGCGCTGGCCCTCGTGGGGACGGAGGAGATGATCGTGGACCCGTCGCGCATCCGCCGCCGGTTCGCGGACTGGCCGGGGGCGCGGCTCGTGCAGGTGCCCGCCGCGCGCCACGAGGTGCTGATGGAGACGCCCGCCATCCGGTCGCGGGTCCTGTCGGAGATCGCGGCCTTCCTGACGCAGAACGGCTGACGCGCTGGGCCGAAGGGGTGTGACGCGCTTGGGGTGCGTTTCCTTGGCGGAACTTGGGTAAGGAAACCGCGCCTCGCGGGGGGGAAGGGGGAGGGCTAGGTTGGCGGCCAGTCCTCGCATCCCTTTCAGGAGCCGCCATGCGCGCCACCGCTATTTCCCTCATCGCCCTGATCGCCGCCGCGCCCGCCTTGGGGCAGGAGGCGCCCGTCCGCGAGGTCGTCCTGTTCGAGGCGGGCCTGGCCGAACTGACCCGTGAGACGGGGGCCGCGCGGGAGGTCTCGCTGAGGGTGCCGCTGAGGGACGTGAACGACGTGCTGAAGTCGCTCCTCGTGCGCGGAGCGGGAATCACGGGGGCGCGGTTGTCGCTGGACGGGCAGACGCCGGTGGAGGACGCCTTTGCCTCGCTGCCCTTCCCGCCCGCCGCGGCCACCGACCTCGTGACGCTCTTGCGGTCGGTGCCGGGGATTCGGGTGCGGGTGAGCGAGCCGGGGTTCCCGGAGGGGCGCGAGGGCGTCGTGATGGGCGTCGTCGACGACTGCACGGAGGAGCGTGGCTGCGAGACGGTGCTGACCGTGCTGGGCGACGACGGCGCGCTGCGGCGGCACGTCTTTGACGGGGACCTGGAGATCGCGATCCTTGATGAGGAGATCAACGCGGCCTTGGCGCGGGGGCTCGCGGCGCTGCGGGAATCCGCTTCGGGCGCGGTGCGCGAGGTCGCGGTGACGATCGAGGGGGCGGAGGTGACGGGTGGCGCGCTGTCCTATGTCGTGGCCGCGCCTGCGTGGAAGACGGCCTATCGCGCGGTCACGGGCGAGGAGGGGGAAGTGGACCTTCAGGCCTGGGCGGTGATCGAGAACGCCACCGGCGAGGACTGGGAGGACGTGGCGCTCACGCTGTCCTCGGGCTCCCCCGTGACGCTGGCTGCGGACCTTCATGCGCGGGACTGGCGGTACCGGGAGGTCGTGGAGCCCGAGTTCCCTGTGGTCGTGGCGCCCGCGCCCGTGATGGTGATGGAGCCCGAGCCGGGGACCTTTGCCGCCCTCGCCGAGGATCGGGAGGCGGGCGGGTTCGCCCCGCAGGTCGTGGCGCCCGCGCCCATCGTCGCCGCGACGGCGGCGGAGGAAGGGGTGCTCGACTCCCGCTTCGACTTTGCCGAGCCGGTGGACCTCGGCGCGGGGGAGATGCTGTCGCTCCCGTTCCTCACGGATGCGCTGGAGGCGAGCCACCTGTCGCTGTGGAAGGGCCGGAACGCCACACGGACGGGCAACCCGCAGATGATGCTGGAGGTGACGAACGATCTCTCGGTGCGGCTGCCTGCGGGGATCATGACGGTGTCGGATGAGACGGGTGGCTATGTGGGCGACGCGGACTTCCCGCTGGTCGCGCCGGGGGAGACCGAGGCCGTGCCCTTTGGGATGGACCGCAAGCTGCGGGTCGAGGAGACGGTGTCCGAAACCACGCGGCAGGTGTCGGTGCGGGCGTCGGAGGGGGTGCTGACCATCACGCAGGAGCAGGTGCGCGAGGTGGGCTACCTCGTGACCTCGCCGTCGGGCGAGGCGCGGGAGATCGTGATCGACCATCCGCTGGCCCAGGGCTGGAAGACGGAGGTGCTGACCGGCCCCGAGGGCAAGGCGCGGCAGGACGACGACGGGCGGCGCTGGCTGCGGACCGTGCTGCCGGTGGAGGCGGAGGGCGCGGTCCTGCGTGTGCGCGACGTGTACCCCTACGAGCAGGTCGTGGAGATCGGGACGCTGGACGAGGCGGCGATCCTCGTCTGGGTCGGGCAGGCGAGCGACGAGGGGACGCGGGCCTACCTGGAGGAGGCCGCGCGACTGATGCGTGAGGCGGACCGGGCCGAGGATGCGCTGGTCGAGGCCGAGGGGGCGCTCGGGCGCTTGACGAACGAGCAGGACCGGGTGAGTCGCCTCTTGGGTACCGTGCCGCAGCCCTCGGCCGCCTATGACCGGTTCCTCGCGAACCTGTTGGGGCTGGAGGACCAGATCGCGGAAGCGAGCGCCCGGATCGAGGCGCTGCGCGAGGCGGCTCTGGCCACCGAGGCCGCGCTGGAGGCGCATCTGTCGGGCGAGTGAGCCTAGATCGAAGCGAGAAAGGTCAGCATGGCCGCGCGGGCCTCTCGCGCGGCCTTTTCGCCGTAGTCGGACAGCGCGGGGTCGAGGAAGTAGTGGCCCACGCCGTCGTAGCGGCGCAGGTCGAGAGCGGCGCCGGGGTTCGCCCCCTCCCACTCGGCAAAGACCTCCTCGGGGTCGAAGGGGTCGGGGCGGGCGATATGGGCCTGGACCGGCAGGCCGGGGCGAAGGGCGGGCGACCATTCGGCGGGCCCGGCGATGAGGAGGGCGCCCCGGCTTTGGGGCCGCTGCCCCCAATGGTCCGCGACGAGGCCCGCGCCCATGGAGACGCCAGCCAGTACGGCCTCTGCTGGCGCGGCGGCGATGGCCTCCGCCGCGCGGGCGCTGATTGTGGGACGGCCGATCTCGCGGAAAAGCGCGAAGCCCTCGTCGTAGTCGTTCGTGGCGCGACCGTCGTAGAGGTCGGGCAGGTTCACGGTGTGGCCTGCGTCCTCCCATTCCCGGGTGAGGTCGCGTTCGATGGGGCGCAGGCCCAGGATGGAGTGGAAGAGGACGATGTGGGGCATGGGCCGACCTTCGTCAGAGTAGGTCGGCCGAAGCTAGGCGCGCGGGTGCGGAACCGTCAACGGCGGATCGCAGTCAGCAGTTCGGCACGTTCACCGCGAGGCCGCCGAGGGACGTTTCCTTGTACTTCTCGTGCATGTCGCGGCCCGTCTGGCGCATCGTCTCGATGGCCGCGTCGAGGGGGACGAGGTGGGTGCCGTCGCCGCGCATCGACAGCGACGCCGCCGAGACCGCCTTGATCGCGCCCAGGCCGTTCCGTTCGATGCAGGGGACCTGGACAAGGCCGCGCACCGGGTCGCAGGTCATGCCGAGGTGATGTTCCAGCGCGATCTCGGCGGCGTTCTCCACCTGCATGGGCGTGCCGCCCAGGACGGCGCAGAGCCCGGCCGCGGCCATGGCGGAGGCAGAGCCCACCTCGGCCTGGCAGCCGCATTCCGCGCCGGAGATGGAGGCGTTGTACTTGATGAGGCCCCCGATGGCGGCGGCGGTCAGCAGGAACGTGGGGATGTCGCGCTGGCTCGCCCCGGGGACATGGTCGAGCCAGTAGCGGATCACGGCGGGGACGACGCCCGCGGCCCCGTTGGTGGGCGCGGTGACGACCTGCCCGCCCGCCGCGTTCTCCTCGTTCACCGCCATGGCATAGGCGGACATCCAGTCGTTGATCGTGTGCGGGGCGACAAGGTTCAGGCCCCGTTCGGCCAGCAGCGAGCGGTGGATGCCCATGGCGCGGCGCTTGACCTTGAGGCCGCCGGGCAGGATGCCTTCGGAGGTGAGGCCCCGGTCGATGCAGGCGTTCATCACCTCCCAGATGCGGCGGATGCCTGCGTCGAGGCCAACCGCATCCATGCGGGACAGCTCGTTCCTCCGCTTCATCTCGGCGATGGAGAGGCCGGAGTCGCGGGCCATCCGCAGCATCGCCTCGGCGTTGTCGAAGGGGAAGGGGACGGGCGGGCCGCTGTCGGTGGCCTTGCCCGCCGCCAGTTCCTCGGCCGTGAGGACGAAGCCGCCGCCGACCGAGTAGTAAGTCTCCTCCACGATCACGTCGCCCTGTGCGTCGGTGCCGCGCAGGATCATCCCGTTGGCATGGCCGGGCAGCGCGGGGCCGTAGTCAAAGCGGAGGTCGGTGGCGGGATCGAAGCGGAGGGGGTGCAGCCCCTCGGGTCGAAGCTCGTGGGTGTCGCGGATGGCGGCGAGCGCGGCC
>CADCUU010000236.1 GCA_902805995.1 uncultured Rubellimicrobium sp. | reverse complement strand
TGGCGTCGAGCTCCCACAGGGTGCCCAGCGTGGGCTCGGCAGCACCCAGACGTCCGATCAGGATCAGAGCCGCCACCGAGGCCAGCGCGCCTGACAGAGCGTAGGTCACGATCTTGGTGCGGGCGACCGGCACGCCGGAGATCCGCGCCGCCTCCTCGTTGCCGCCCACCGCCAGGATGTATTCGCCGAGCGGGCTGCGGTTGAGCATGACCCAGAGAGCCGCGGAGATGACGCCCACGATCACCACCGGGCTCGGGATGCCCAAAAGGCTGCCGTTCATGACGTCCCGGAACCCTTCGGGGAGCCCGAAGACAGGGTTGCCGCCCGTGTAGATCAGTGCCAGCGCCCTATAGAGCGAGAGCCCGCCCAGCGTCACGATGAAGGGCTGGAGCCCCGCGTAGGCGATGAGCACGCCGTTGAAGACGCCGCAGGCGACGCCCACGGCCAGGGCCAGCAGGATGGCGAGCGGTGCAGGAACGCCCACCACCATGGCCGATGCGGCCAGCACGGCCGAGAGGGCCGCGGTAGGTCCAACCGAGAGGTCAATCCCGCCCGAGATGATGACCATCGTCATGCCGAGGGCGATGCAGGCGTTGATCGAGGACTGCTGGAGGATGTTCACGAGGTTGGGGACAGTCAGGAAGGTGTCGTTCAGCGCCGTGAAGGCGACAAAGATGACGACCAGCCCGAAGAGCGTGCCGAGGTCGCGCAGGTTGGGGACCATGCGCGCGAAGGTCCCCTTGGCCGCAGGGTCGTGGATGTCAGTCGAGGTCATTGGATGATGTCCTGTCGATCGGGGCGCGAGGCATCATGGACGCTGCGCTGGCTCTGGGGGATGGCATGGGCGGCGATGGCTTCTTCGGAGATCTGGTCGCGTTCAAGGGTGGCCACGAGGCGGCCTTCGCGCATGACCATGACGCGGTCCGAGACGCGCATGATCTCCAGCATCTCGGAGCTCACCACGATGATGGCCTTGCCCTCCTGGGCCAGCCGCTCGATCAGCGCGTAGATCGCGGACTTGGCTCCCACGTCGATGCCGCGGGTGGGCTCGTCAAAGAGCAGGATGTCGGTGCCGGCCGCGATCCAGCGCCCGATGATGGCCTTTTGCTGATTGCCGCCCGAGAACTTGCCAATGGGGCGGGTGACGTCGAGCGGACGCAGCCGCAGGTCCTCCATGACCTTCATGGCCACGCGATGACGCTGGCCATGGCTCACGAGACCAAAGCGGCTGAAGCGGCCCATGGACGGGAGCGCCATGTTGGCGGCGACTGACCGCTCGCGGATGATGCCGTGGCCCTTGCGGTCTTCGGGGACCAAGCCGATCCCGGCTTGGATCGCCGCTCGGGGATCGTGCAGCCGTAGAGGACGGCCGCCCACGCGGATGCTGCCCGAGGTCGGGCGGTCGATCCCGGCGATCAGGCGCAGGAGTTCGGTGCGACCAGAGCCGACAAGGCCCGAGATGCCCAGGACCTCCCCGCGCCGGAGGGTGAAGGTCGCGCCCTGGACGGTCTTGTCGCGGCCAAGGTCGCTCACTTCCAGCAAGGCGTCGCTGCGCTCGTGGCTGGTATGAGTCTGATGCGTGATCTCGCGCCCGACCATGCGGGCCACGATGCTGGCCTCGTTCATGTCGGCCATGTTGACCGTGTCCACGAACTTGCCGTCGCGCAGGATGGTGGCGCGGTCGCAGACCCGGAAGACCTCGTCCATCTTGTGCGACACGTAGATGATCGAGACCCCACGTGCGGCGAGCTGCTCGATCAGCACAGCCAGGCGGTCGAACTCGGCCGGCGTGAGGCTCGAGGTCGGCTCGTCCATGGCGATGACCCGAGCGTTCTCGAGCAGGGCCCGGGCGATCTCCACGACCTGCTGCTGGGATACCTTGAGCTCGCGGATGGGGGTGGCGGGATCGATGGCAGGGTCGAGGTCGCGCAGGACCTCGCGGGCCCGCTCCTCCTGACCCCGCCGGTCGACGAGAAGGCCGCCCGCCTGCCTCAGGGGGCGTCCCAGGAACATGTTCTGCGCCACCGTGAGGTGCGGAACGTGCTGGAGCTCCTGGTGGATCATCGCGATCCCGGCGGCCCGGGCTTCGAGAGGCGATCGGATCTCGACCGGACGGCCGTCGATCTCGATGTGCCCCTCATCGGCCTTGAACACCGCCGACAGGGTATTGAGGAGCGTGGACTTGCCCGCGCCATTCTCACCCAGCAGGCCGTGGACCTCGCCGGGTCGGACCTCGAAGGTGACGTTGTCGAGGGCGCGCACGCCGGGAAAGCTCTTGGAGATGCCGGCGAGCTTCAGCCGGCTGGGTTGTTCAGACATCTCAGCGACCTTTGCTCGAAGCAGGGAATGGCAGGGGCCAGAAGGTCCCTGCCATAGGTCTGGTCTTTACTGGGCCGGAGCCATCAGAGCCTGGCGAAGAGCGGCCATGTCGTCGGTCGCGTAGGTCTCGATGTTGTCGGCCGTGATCAGCGCCTGCGGAGTGGCCACGACGCGCGGCAGGTCCTGGTCGGCCATGAGGCGCAGGGCGACTTCCATCGCGACTTCACCCGTGAGCACGGGGAAGGAGTCGACCGTTCCGGTCAGGTCGCCGGCGCGGATCGAGGCATAGGCGTCCGAGATGCCGTCGGTGCCGAACACGACGACCTGGTCCTGGAGTCCCGCCGCCTTGACGGCCTCGACGACGCCCAGCGCCATGCCGTCGTTGTTGGCATAGAAGCCGATCAGGTCGGGGTTCTGCTGAAGGATGTTGGCGGCGGCGTCATAGGCCTTCTGGCGGTCCCAATCAGCCGGGACGCTGGCTACGACCTCGAAGTTGCCCGCCCCCTCGATCGTCTCGGTGAAGCCCGCCGTGCGCTGGCCCGCCGCGTAGACGCCCGCTTGGCCTTCGATGATCGCCACTTTGCCACCGTCGGGACGGTTGTCGATGAACCATTGAGCGACGTTGACGCCGTTGCCCTTCTGGACGTTGCCCACGTAGTGCTCGGCCGAGGGGATCACGGCGTCGTTGACGTTCAGCACCGGGATGCCGGCCTCCGTGGCCGCCTCTACGGCTGGGACCAGGTTGGCGTCGGTCTGGGGCGAGACCAGAAGGGCGCCGAAGCCCTGCGAGATCATCGTCTCGGCGATGGAAAGCTGGCCGAGCTGGTCGCCTTCGCTCTGGGCCGCCTGATAGGTGAACTCGACCCCCTGGGCGTCGGCCACGTTCTGGTACCCTTCGCCCAGCGAACGCCAGTATTCGTTGGTCAGCGTCTTGGAGACGCCACCGATCCTGGTCCCCTCGGCGGGGGCCGGCACGGGGCCGAACTGGGCCTCGAGCTCGGACCAGTCGATGCGGTCGGGCTCGGTGTCCGAGTTCAGGGGCGCGAGCTCCTGCGCATAGGCCAAACCGGCAACGCCGGCGAAGACGCTGGCAAGCAGCAGCGCGTGGACAGAGTGCTTCATGGTATCCTCCCTAAGAAAGCACGGATCGTGTAGAACTCGTGAAGTCGTGGCGCGCCTTAGCCTCCCGCGAGGGCGCGCCCGACGATCTGCTGAGATGAGACGGCGTCCTGGGCCGCGACCGCGGCGCTCAGGGCGTTGTCGCCCGAAAGGCGCTGCGCCACGGCGATCAGGCGCTTGACTGTCTCGATGTTGACCTCGCATTCCCGCACGGGGTCTAGCCCGGTGAGATCGGGAAAGGTGTCGAAGTAAATGGGACCGTCGTAGCCGTCCTTTTCAAGCTGCCAGATCAGTTCAAGTGTCGCCTGGAGGTGGACCGTGCCCACCATCAGCCCGTCGTCGCGCTTGCCGTAGCCATCGTTCAGATGCACGCCCAAAAGGCGCGACTTGCGGGCGATCATCGCCGCCGCATAGGCCGGCATCTCGTCGGCGTAGAGCACGTGGGCGAAGTCGAAGGTCACGCCGAGGTTGTTTGTCCCAACCTCGGAAAGCGCGAGAAGCGTCGTCGAGAGATCCGACAGGAGCGAATAGGATCGTGGCTCGTTCGGTTTGTATTCGATAGAGATCATGCACTCCGGGTCGTGCTCGGCGACCTCCCGGATCGCCTCGATCTCGTCGTTCCAGAGCTTTCCGTAATCGACCTGGAAGCTGTAGTCGAAACCGTCCTGCCCGAGCCAGATCGTCATCAGCGACGAGCCCATGGCGCGTGCCGCGTCGATCCCGCGCTTGGTAAGGTCGATGGCTTCGCGCCGCACCGCTTGGTCGGGATTGGTGAAGGCCCCGAGCTTGAAGGCGGGGTTGGTGTAGTAACGCATCGCGAGGCCGTTCACGCCCAAGCCCAGATCGCCAAGACGCCGGGCGAAGCCTGCCGGGTCATCGTCCACATGGTCTGGGTAATTCAGATCGACGTCGGTCAACCCCTCGGCTTTGGCCGCCCGCTCCGCCATCTGGAGCGCAGAGGGCTTGCCCCTATGACCAGGCCAGGCCTC